>CAADHA010000074.1 GCA_900696685.1 uncultured Planctomycetota bacterium | reverse complement strand
GTCACTGCGCACCGCGTTCTGGCCGGCGCGTCGTGCTCCGGGTCAATTCCCGGTGCTGTCGCATTTGATCTCGCGGGCGCGAGTGGGGCGCCGGCGTCGATGCATCCATCGGACGGCGAGGCAGTCGAGCAGCGCCGGCATCGCGCGGTTGAAGACGCCGTACTTCGCCTGACCCGCGGTGCGAGGCCTGTGGCTCACCGGCGCCTCAACAACCCTGTAGCCGAGTTGCCGCGCCGTGAGGGGGATGAAGCGGTGCATGCCGCAGAACTCAAGGGGGATCGCCAGCGCCACCTCGCGGCGTATCACGCGCAGCGAGCAGCCCGTGTCGCGGATGGTGTCGGCGAGGAGGAGGCGTCGGAAAGACCGGCCGACCCAGCTCGCTGCGCGACGCCCGGCTGTGTCGCGCCGGTTGCCTGAGCGGTCGCCCTGCACGAGGTCGGCGCCGGTTCGGCGCATGATCTCGATGAGGCGGAGAAGGTCGGCAGGATCGTTCTGCAGGTCGGCGTCGAGCAGGGCAATCAGCCCGCCGCGCGCCGCGCGCAGGCCGGCATGGAACGCGGCCGATTGCCCGTGCCCTCGCCCCGGCGGCGTGTCAAGCATCCGCACCACGCGCAGCCACTGCCTCTGCAACATCAGCGCGGTCAGGCGTTCGAGCGTCCGGTCCGTCGAACCGTCATCGACGATGATGGTCTCGAAGCGGCCTGTCCAGGGGACGAGCGCGGCCGCGATCTCCTCGATCAGCAGCCCGACGTTCTCCTCCTCGTTGTGTGCCGGGGCGATGATGGAGAGTTCGATCTGGCGATCGTCAGGCTCGGCCATGCGGATGAGGAGCATAGGGTGAGTGCCCCTGGCGGTCCCGATTCGTGCCCGCCCCTCGCCGCCCTGGGCCTACCATCCCATTGCGGGACCAATCAGCCACTGAGGACGCTGCGGAATGCACCTGAAGCGAGACGATCACGAGCACGGCCCCAAGGAGATTCCCATCCGGTTCATCCTCGAAAACCCCGAGGAACTGGTCGGGGCGGAGCATGCCGACCGGAAGGAGTGGGTCGTCAAGGGGGGCGTCGGCGAGAGCCTTCTCGAAGTCGCCCTCGACGCGGGAATCAATATCGAGCACTCCTGCGGCGGCGTCTGCGCCTGCTCGACCTGCCACGTCTACATCGAGAAGGGCATGGAGCACCTCAGCGAGGCGACCGAGGCGGAGGAGGACCGTGTAGAAGAGGCGCCGGGCATCCAGCGCAATAGCCGCCTGAGTTGCCAGTGCGAGATCCTCCGCGCCGGGGAGATTCAGGTGCGCGTGCCGGCGTGGAACCGCAACGCGATCAAGGAAGTGCCGCATTGAGATGAGACCAGGGCGCTGACGCATCAGCCGGACAGTGCCCCTGCAGCCTGCGCGGGCGATGACCAGCCGCGGCGGCGACACGCCTGCTATCGCCCATTGCTCCCGGTGCCCGGCGGCGGCGCCTCGCTGATGAAGATGATCTTGAACTGCACGGGAGTGGTGAGTTCATCGGGAGCGAGTTCGGCGAGGCGCGTGTCCGACGCGGTCCACCGCGCCATCCACGACTTGAGATACAACTCGTCGAGCGGCTTGTAGCCGCTTGGGCGGATGATGCGCACATCGCCGGCCCGGCCGTAACGGTCGAAACGCAGCGACACGATCGGGTTGCGCAGCACCCGCCCCTCCCATCGCCCGCGATTGAGTTGCTGCGCGAACATGACATCGCGGCTGTCCCACATGATGTGGCGATAGAGCGGGAATGGGCGGATCTCCATGCCCTCGCGCGCCAGGGGCTTGCCGCTGTCCCATTCGATTTCCGGCACCGGCCGCGTGCTGGTGGGGGCGGCGTCCTTCTCGCTCGGCGCGGCGTCGTGCGGCGTCGGCTCGCCTTGCGCGGCCGAGGGGGCCGGCGCTCGCATCGGCTGCAATGGCGCCGAGAGCGGCACCGGGATCGTCAGCGGATCGCGCTCCGCCGACTCGACCACCTGTTTCGCGGGCGATTCATCATCCTGACCTTCGATTCTCGCCGGCGCTTCGGGCTGAGCATCCTCGGGCTTTGCGTGCTCGCGGCTTGGCGGCTCGAGGGGCGCTCGCTCTTCGCCTTCGAGCGCCGGCGCAAGCGGCGGCTGCTGGGGGCGATCTCTCTGCGGCGGCGAGGCCGTTACATCGCGGGGCTGAGTGCGTGTCGGGGCACTCTCCGGCGGCGAGGTCGCTCCAGGGTCAACCGCGGGTTCGCCGGCCGCGACCTCCGTCGGGGCCGAACGATCAGAGGGCTTGTCCGTGAGCGGATCGGCCTGGGCGGCGGCCGCAACTTCGGCCGGCGAAGGGGTCCTGCTCGTTGAGTCGGGCACGCCGCGCGTGACGGCGCTGGTGAACGCGGCTTGATCAGTCTCGCTCAGTTGCGCGAGGTGTTCTTCATACTGCTCGTAGCCGATCCATGTAACGACAGCCTTGGCGCCGCGCTCGATGCCGGGGGTGAACTCCTCCGGCTCTTCTTCGTGCGGGTGAGGTTCGACTTGGGGGACTTCGGCGGGCGGCCTCGACTCGGTCAGCGAGGCGTGCCGGCCCTGGCGCATTGCATGCACGACCCCGATCGCGCTCACGTGCAGCGTGAGCGAGGCGAGAAGCGAAAGCAGCAGGGCCATTCGACGCGGACGATGCATCACGAGGAATGGTAGTGGCGAGGGTCCATCGAGGACGGGCCGGAGATCGTGCCGACGGCTCCTTCCGCCGCTACGCTCCTGCCGATGTCCAAGGTGCGCGACGAGGCGGGGTGCATTCGGCGCTGGGACTTCTCGGAGACCAGCCAGACCGTGTCGCTCTTCGGGCGCGAGCACGGCGTGGTGCGCGGCCTTGCCAAGGGGGCGAAGCGCGAGAAGGGGCAGTTCAGCGGGGGCATCGAACTGCTCACGCGCGGCGAAGTGCTCTTCATTCTCCGAAAGGGGCGCGACCTTGCCGCCATCACCGACTGGAGCCTGCTGGAGATCTACCCCGCCCTGTCGCGATCGCTCCGGGCTCATCGCGCAGCGCTTTACCTCGCGGACCTGGTGGCCCACCTCGTGCGCGAAGGCGACCCGCATGCCCGTCTCTACGACTGCATGACGGCGTCGCTGCGCGCGCTGGCGGATGAAAGAACGGTCGCTCGCATCGTGCTGGCCTTCCAGTGGACGGCGCTGGCGGAAACAGGCTTCAGGCCGACGCTCGGCCGCGGTGCGCAGACAGGCGAACCGCTGCCACAAGGCCCCGGCGCGATCGTCTTCAGCGCGGCCGCCGGAGGAGTGACGGGAGCGCGCGATGCCGAAGACGGCTGGCGAGTGCGGCCCGAGACGATCTCGCTTCTGCGCCGGCTCGATGCGGCCGCGCCTGCAATCGGCGATGTCGCGCCGGCGTCATTCGATTCCCTGATCGGCGAGAGTGAGGAGGTCGTTGAACGCGCCAGTCGACTGCTCGCCGCCTATCTGCGCCACATCCTCGATCGCGAACTTGCGACGGCGCGCCAGTTGTTCGGCGAGCCGGCGACGAGTTGAAGCGACACGCGCGGCGAGGCTACATCAGAAGCGATAAGATGATCGCGAATGGCCCGCAGGCGGGTGCTAGCACCGGGCGGGATCGGTAATTGTTGTCAGTCAATCCCGGCAAGATGCACAGAGTGGGTAATGGTTAGGCGGTATGGATAGGGCGATAACACCGGTCGCCTGCCAACTGACGCAACTTTTCTTCGGCTTTTCACTCCTGTTTCGGGTTTTCCCTTGGCCGGGGCCGGGTTTTGGGGTAGAGTTTGCACCATATCAGGGGGTTCTCCCCTCTCGATCGAGTATCTTCGGGGGCGGTCACTGAGGAACTCGCGGTGGGATGGCTGCAGGCGCGCGGGCGAAGCAGCGGCATTGTGGCGTGTCATCCATCTTCAAGAAGCGTTTTCTTGAGTTTCCAGTCGACGGGAAATCTTTCGGAGGAGAAGAAATGAAACAGGCCTTTATTGTGGGAGCGGCTGTGCTGGCGATGTCCGGCATGGCCCTCGGTGATGTGTGGAACGAGCAGGGCGATGCCGGCGACCTGATCAACACGGCGCAGGTCACCGTTGGCAACGGCAGCCTTGATGCGATCAACGGCATCCACGATGCCAGCGACGTGGACATGTACTGCATCCGCATCCTTGACGTCGGTCGCTTCCGCGCTTCAACGGTTGGCGGCGCCACTTGGGACACGCAGTTGTTCCTCTTCAGCCCGGACGGACGCGGCGTCACTCACAACGACGATACGAGCAACGCGCAATCCACCATCACGGGTCAGTTCGTTTCGGCCCCGGGCATCTACTACCTTGCTATCTCCAGGTACAATCGTGACCCTGTTGATGCGGCCGGCGCTCTGCTCTGGAATAACACCCCGTTCAACGTCGAGCGCGCTCCCGATGGCCCCGGCGCTGCGAATCCCGTCGCCGGATGGACGGGCACCAACACCGCCGGCGGCGCGTACTCGATCTTCCTCAGCGGTGCGGGCTTCTGCGAAGTTCCCGC
>CAADHA010000073.1 GCA_900696685.1 uncultured Planctomycetota bacterium | reverse complement strand
GTGAGTTGGGCGCGTAACCGCGATCTACTCCAGCGGACCTTCCACGTGCCAGAACACCATGTAGAGAGCCCGGCAACCGACCGGCGCGGGCGTGCCGTGCAGGGGAACATTGAACTTCGCCGTCGTGAAGAGCATGTCGCCGTACGTCAAGATGAACTCTCCCTGCCATGCTTGTTCCAGGCCGCGGAACTGAAGGTGGCCTGTCTGGCTTGGCCCGTGCGTGTGCCAGCCGAGCGTCTGCCCGTCCGGCTCGCACTTGTGCGCAGCGAGATGATTGACGGAGTTGATCGGGGCATACTGGAGCAAGGATATCTTTTGTTGCGGCGGCCCGTTCATGTGCCTCCAGAGTCTTACTTCCGTTGTGTGGTCAAGCGTATGGGGAACTGCGGCAATAATGCGCGGTTGGTACCCCTGCCATTCGAGCGAGTACGACGGTCCAGTCAGTTCGACTTCTCCCTGCCCCTGTTCGAGGCAGATGTTGTACTCGCATCCGCCGCCGGCGCTGATCCATGAGCAGCGCACGGGCCAGCGAGGATACGTGTCGCCGCGCCAGTCAAAGCGAAGTTTGAGGCGGAGGTAGATGTCCTGCTGAGCGAGTCCGGCCGGGTTCTTCCATCGCCACACGGCGCTTCCCACGTGCGCGGTGCGCTCCATTCGCATTCCGTACGACCGACCCAACGGCGGTTCGTTGTTCACATGCGGGCCGATCCAGTACCGCGTCATCTCGCTCCCTGTGGCGATGGGCCATATGCGCTCTCCGCAGGGGTCGCCCGCGCCTGACTCCGACTCGATGTACATGGCCGCGAGGTCGATCATCTCGCTGTACTGGGGCAGGTGGCTGAGGTCGTTGAAGCTCGCTTCATTACTTCCGGGAATGCCGACGTTGATCTCCGGCACGCCGATGAACCACGCGTGGTTCTCGTCGAACTCCGGTTCGGGGAAGAAGCGCTCGACGGTGAACTTTGCGCGAGGAGGCGCGGTCGGCGTGCTCGGATCGTTGGGCAGTTGCGTCAGCAGACCGCCGTTGGCGGGATCGAAGAACCATGCCTCGGCGCTCTGCTCCGATCGGGGCTTCCAGAAATCCATCTTGATGTACACATCCCTTTCGTGGTATATCTCGATGGGCTGGGCGTTTGACCGCACTGCCGTCAGACCGATGGCGAGCACGACGGAAATGGCAAGGAGCGAACACGAGTGGCCCAAGATTTGTTTACCTTGCATGATCATCTCCTATTCATTTTGGATGGTTTCACCGATTCGGTAGCCGCCCCACAACCGTGGAACGGGCTCCACTGTTGGACGAAGGATAGCAAAAAAAAAAAGTCAAGACAAGCATTCTACCGTCAAAAGTGGCCTGTCTGCAAAAAAACGCCGATTCAGCCTTGGCAAAACGGCAAGTTCGTGTATACTCAAGGCATCAGGGGCGGGCGTCGATGGCCGGAGCGCAGGGTCATTGCGGCAACCTGCCCGATGGCGTGTAGACGTGTAGAAAGGAGTCGGGTATGGGATCTTCGGACCAGAGGCCCGGTGGGCGACGGTGCGGGCGGCATCTTGTTCTGCCCGTGCTGGTGCTCGTCGGGGTCGTGAATTCTGCGTTATCGCAGCGCTTCGAGGCCCACCTGGTCGAACGACTGCCGCACTTCTTCATTGTGGAGGTCGCCGACATCAACAACCACGGCGAAATGGTGGGTTCCGCGTATCGAGGCTCCGGAGGGGTCGTCGCGGTGCTTTGGCGCGCCGATGGTTCTGCCGTAGAACTCCCCTACCTGCCCGACAACCCGACCGACCCACGTGCGAACGCATATGGGATCAACGACCGGGGCGAGATTGTCGGTCGGTCTTCTGTCGGTGCGATTCCGGGCGTGGCCGTCATGTGGCCCAACGAGAATCAAATCGTCCGTCTACTCCGCGGATCCAGTGTGGCCGTGGACATCAACGAATCGGGCGCGATCATCGGATACGGAGAGATCGATCTCTTTCGGTTCCAGGGATTTCTGTTGGGGCCGACCGGCTCGTCGGCCATGCTTCCCCTTCTCCAAATGCAGTACGCCGACGGCATCAACGACAGGGGGCAGGTGGTAGGCGAGGGGCCCGGGCTGGTCCCGATGCGTTGGCAAGACAACCAATTCATCGCCCTCCCGACTCTCGGACGACGAGCAAGCGCCTACACCATTTCGCCGTCGGGCGTCATCGGGGGCACGGCGGAGGACGAGTCGGGCGCATTCGTGCCGGTGCGCTGGCACAACGATGAGATTCGCGAGTTGCCGATGCCCAGAGAGATCGCTGGGTTCGTGGACTCCATTAACGAGAGCGGTGTGATGGCCGGCGCATGGCAGATTGAACCCGGAACCTCACGTGTGGCGATCTGGCGCAACAACCTCATGACGGAGCCGAATGATCTGCTGATCGACGCCCAGCGCGGCGTGTGGGTTGTCGGCTACGGGCCCGGTCTCTGGATCAACGACGTCGGCCAGATCGCAGGGCGTGGCTGGGACGGCGTGACCTCCGGCGTCGTGCGCCTCGATCCCGTCGACATCGGCCTCACTCTCATCGGCTTCGAGCCGTCGCGCCCGGGACGACGAAACGTCATCGAAGTCAACCACGCCACGCCCGGCGGGAGAGTTTCAATCCTCTGGGGCACGGCGCGCGGTGAGCCGGCGCCTCTCGAACAGTGCCCCGGCGCGATGATCGACATCACCGATCCTCGCCTCGCCGCAACGGGAGTCGCCGGGTCCGACGGCCGCGCGACCATCAGCGTCTTCATCCCCGCCCACGTCGAGGGGACGTACATCCTCCAGGCCGTCGATCACCGCACCTGCGAGGTCAGCCCGCCGGCCTGGGCGCTGTTGAAGATGGAGAATTGAAGGCAAGGCACCTGGCACTGGGCACCAGGCACTAGGCACTAGGGGGATGCGGCGGCTCGCCGATGCGGGACTCGGTCCCTGCCCGGAGGCGGGCGATGTTGGTGCGGTGCTTCCACACCACCAGCGCCGCGAGCAGCAGCGTCACCACCACAAAGGGCCAGCGCT
>CAADHA010000072.1 GCA_900696685.1 uncultured Planctomycetota bacterium | reverse complement strand
TCCAAGGCATGGCCGATCGATCCGACTGGTCGCGTGTGGATCACCGAAGCAGCTGACGACCAGATCGCCACCGCGAGCGTGCAGGTTGACGATGAGGGCGTCGTGCTTACTACCAGTACGAGCGGACTCACGCGGCGCAAACTCCTTGTTCGAAACATGATGTCCACCGTTGTGTACATCGGGGATGCGGACGTGACAGCGGCTGCCGGGTTCCCGCTGTTCCAGCTGGATGAAATCGAGATCGACGTCACGAACGATGCCATCGTTAAGGCAATAACGTCCAGCGGGCAGTCGAGTCTTGTGCAGATCATGGAGGTTGGTTGACATGGGGCGAAGACTACTGACAAAGGCGCCGCGCATTAATGAGACTGGTGAAGTCCTGGTCAACTTCGCGGCGGGGCGAGTTGACGGAGCGCGATCGCGAGTTGGGGACATCGCGGCTACCGAGTCCTGTGTGCCATTTGGGGGAGGCTCACCTCTCGCAGACCGCAAGTACCTGGTCATAACGGCGCCAACGGAAGGCGTCTGGCTCGGCCCTTCAGGGGTGATGCTGAGCACAATGTACCCGGTGTCCGGAGCGGGTCGCTCGGACGATTTCACGGCACCCCCCGACCTCGCCCGTTACTCGAATCGGAAGCAGTTTCTTCGGGGGCAGTACTTCCACTTTGCCTGTTTCCCGGCGGTGCAAGTGTGCGCGAAGGCGCCTGCTGTCGAAGACGCCTTTTCATTGGAGTTGTCATGATCTCGCACGCGAGACGCTACCGGTGGCTCATGTGCTGTATGCTCACATTATCGCCGATCGCTCGAGCGCAGTCAATCCTCTGGCAAAACGGCGACTGGGAGGGCAGCGGAAGCAACATCTCCTCTGAACGCAATACGGTCGTGACGGAGTCCTGGGCGATTGATGATGCGATCTTCGACGCGAGCGTTGCCATCACAGGGTACCACTGGTATTCCATTCTGGTCAATGGGCTGGAACCGGTTGCGGTAGACTTGATCGTGCTCGATGAATCATTTGAGAAGATCATCGAATTGCGCGACCTGCCATTTGAGCGGGAGTTCATTCGAGATGTTGCCGGACATCCTGCGTTTCGTATGGAGATTTCCGATCTGGATGTGCGCTTACCCCCGGGTCGCTACTACATTGCCGGCCGTCCTGTCGGCGAGGGCGAGCACCAGGCAACCACGCTTCTCAATCGAACGATTCGCGGCGTGACGGCAACCTACTTCCGCTCGTCGTTCTTCGGATACCTCGATTGGACGCCGATCGAGAATATCTTCGGGACCGCCTTTGACATCGCCTTCACCGTCTTCGGCCACATCGTGCGCGATGAAGTTGAGGCGGAGTCGTTCACCGTCCCCCTCGGCCGGCACCTCAGCGGCGAGGTGTCCGACCTGCATGAGAGTGATGATTCATATGTAACCATCCGCAACCGAGCGCTGGCGGCGGTGATGCTGCCCATGATGCGCATGGAGGTGCAAGGGACGACCGCCGTCGAGACGGCTTCGCGCATCACTGTGACGGTCGAGACCGCCGCGAGCCGTCTGCCCAATCAACCCCTCCAGCGCCTCGCGCTCTTCGACCACGTCGCCGGGCAGTGGATCACCATCGACGAGCGCGCTGCGCCGCCCGTGGACACCGTCGTCGAGGTCATCGTCGAGGACGACCCGACGCGCTACATCGCCCCCGGCGCTGGCCAACTCAAAATGCGCCTCGACTGGTTCGACCCCGGCGCGACGACTCCGTGGGGCGTGCGCATCGACCACGCGACGTGGACGGTGGAGCGGTAGGGAACAAGTTCACTTGCAGGGTTGATTGCGGTGGCATCATTGTGCCTGCGCGGGAACAGGCTCAGCGCCGGCCCTCGCTCCGAAGCGCTGGTGAATCCACTTCGTGATCAGGTCGAGCACTTCGGGGGCGAACGTCTCTTCGATCGTCATGTACTCGGCCGGGGAGCCGGTGGTCGCGTGCTGGAAGAGGTGGTTGAGGCCTTCGAGTTTCGTGATCGTGACGTCGGTATTGCCCGCCTCGGACAGCGCCTTGCGGATCTCCTCGAGATTCTCATCCGCGGGCACCTGGAGATCGAGCGAGCCGTTGAGCGCGAGCACGGGGCAGGTCACCTTCCGCAGCGCCGGCCGGGGGTCGTGCGTGAGAAACGAGCGGAACCACGGCGTTCTCATCTGCGCCAGTTGCTGCATGGCTGCCTGCGTGAGCGTGCGGTCATCCATTGCTGCCTCTGGCGCCTCTCCCATCTGCGTGCGCATGAGTGCCCTCATCGCCTCCAACTGCTCCGCCCGCGGCGCATCGTTCATGATCGCCTGCGTGAGGGAGGTGTGTCTGGCCATCATCTCGTCGAGTTGTTCATCGGTGAAGGCGCCCGCCGAGGCGATGAGCAGGCGCGTCTGGAGACGCAGGATGTCATGCCCCGGCAAGCCCGTGCCCGCGAGCAGGATGATGAACGCGACATCCTTCGACTGCGCCGCCGCCAGCGGTGCGATGATGCCGCCTTCGCTGTGCCCCATCAGGCCGATCTTCGTCGCGTCGATGCGGTCGATCGTCTTGAGATGCGCGACGCCGGCGAGCGCATCAAGGGCGAAGTTCTCGCTCGTGGACTGTATGACGCTGCCGCCCGTGCCGCCGATCCCGCGATCGTCGCAGCGCAGCACCGCGATGCCGTTTCGTGAGAGATGATCGGCGATGACCCAGAAGGGCCTGTGGCCCATGAGCGACTCGTCGCGGTCTTGCGGCCCCGAGCCGGTGATCATGACCACGGAGGGGAAGGGGCCGGTGCCATCGGGGACAGTCAGGGTGCCGGCGATGTCGATGCCGTCCACTTCGTTGCGGAACTTCACTTCGCGCACTTCGTAGGGGAAGGGGGGTTGCGGGTTCTGCGGCCGCCTGGGAGTTTCGGCCGCGGCCTCCTCTTCCGTCTGCCGGGTGAGGGTGAGGGAGAAAACCTGGCCGGCCTGCGTGAGCGTGCCGGAGGCCGTGCGGCCGCCTTCTTCGATAGCCGCC
>CAADHA010000071.1 GCA_900696685.1 uncultured Planctomycetota bacterium | reverse complement strand
GCGGCAGCCTCTGCGGGAGTGAGGGCGTTGTGCTGGGCGAGGGCGGGGGTCGAGAGGACGCCAGCCGCCAGCAGCGCGGCTGCGATCGAGACGCGGAACGACTTCAGTTGGTGCTTCATGGAGTCAAGATAGCGGGCGATCGGCCGTTTCGCAAGGGGTGCGGCATTGACCCAGCGGACACCGGCCGTCTGGCGCCCCTGCCCCAGGAGGAGCGTCGGCCTCTCAATCCTCCGTCTCCAGCACGCTCATGAAGGCTGACTGCGGGATCTCCACGTTGCCGATCATCTTCATCCGCTTCTTGCCTTCTTTCTGCTTCTCCAGCAACTTGCGTTTGCGAGTCACGTCGCCGCCGTAGCACTTGGCGGTAACGTTCTTGCGCACCGCCTTGATGGTTTCGCGGGCGATGATCTTGCCGCCGATCGCGGCCTGCAAGGGAATCTCGAACTGGTGGCGCTCGATCTGCTTCTTGAGTTTCACGAGCAGCAATCGGCCTCGCTGCTCGGCCTTGTCGCGGTGGCAGATCACGCTCAGCGCATCGACCGGCTTGCCATTGACAAGGATCTGGAGTTTCGCGAGCCGGTCGGCGCGGTAGCCGATCAGTTCATAGTCCATCGTCCCGTAGCCGCGCGTGATGGATTTCAGGCGGTCGTAGAAGTCGTAGATGATCTCGGCCAGCGGCAGTTCGTAGTCGAGGATGTTGCGCGTCTCCGAGAGGTACTTCTGGTCCTTGTAGACGCCGCGCCGATTCTCGCACAGGCGCATGATGTCGCCGATGAACTCCGTCGGGCAGATGATCTCGACGCGGACGATCGGCTCGCGGATCTCGACGACGTTGCTCAGGTCCGGCAGGTCGGCAGGGTTGTTGATGGGCAGCGTCGTTCCGTCGCGCAGGCCGATCTCGTAACTGACCGTCGGCGGGGTCTGGACGATGTCCACGCCCCCCTCGCGCTCGAGCCGCTCCTGGATAATGTCCATGTGGAGCATGCCGAGGAAGCCGCAGCGGAACCCGAAGCCCAGCGCCTCGGAGTGGTGCGGCTCGTAGGTGAAAGACGCGTCGTTGAGGTGCAGGCGCGTGATCGCCTCGCGCAAGGCCTCAAACTCCGCCCCCTTCTCGCCGCTGCTGCTGGGATAGAACTCGCAGAAGACCATGCGCAACGGCTCCTGGTAGCCGGGCAGCGGCTCGGGCGCGGGATCAACATCGCGCGTGACGGTGTCGCCGATGCGCACGTCAACCAGCGTCTTGATGGAAGCGATGAAGTAGCCGACCTCGCCCGTGCCGAGTTGGTCGATCTTCGTGGGCTTGGGGGTGTAGCGGCCGAGTTCGGTGATGGTCCAGACGCGGCCGCTGAACATCATGCGGATGCGGTCGCCGGTCTTGAGTTGGCCGTCGAAGACGCGGACGTAGACGATGACTCCGCGGTAGTCGTCGTAGACGGAATCGAAGATGAGCGCCCGGGTCTGCGGCATGACAGGCGCGCGCGGCGGGGGCAGGCGGTCGCAGATCGCGGCAAGGAGGAGGTCGATGCCCTGGCCCGTCTTGGCGGAACAGTTGATGCACTCTTCGGCGGGCAGGCCGAGCACCTGCTCAATCTCCATGGCCGTTTCAACCGGCTGGGCGCCGGGGAGATCGATCTTGTTGACGGTGGGGATGAGTTCAACGTTGTTGTTGACGGCGAGGTAGGCGTTGGCGACGGTCTGAGCCTGCACCCCCTGCGTGGAATCGACGACGAGCAGCGCCCCCTCGCAGGCGGTCAAGGCCCGGCTGACCTCGTAGTGAAAGTCCACGTGGCCCGGAGTGTCGATGAAGTTAAGTTGGTAGGTCTCGCCTTTGTGGACGTGGAAGACGGTGACGGCCGAGGCCTTGATCGTGATGCCCCGCTCGCGCTCAATGTCCATGTCATCGAGGAGTTGGGCGCGGGCGTCGCGGTCGGCGACGGCGTTGGTGGCCTGGAGGAGGCGATCGGCCAATGTGGACTTGCCGTGGTCGATGTGGGCAATGATGGAGAAGTTGCGGATGGGCATGATCGGAGCAGGGATCATATGGCCCGGCGGGCCGATGATCCCGAACTCGTGCCCTTGCGAATCGGTGGAACGGTTCGCCGGCCGCTGCGGGCGCCGGATCAGCCTCCCTCGCGGTTTCTGCGGCGGCGAGGCTCGCGAGGCTCAGACGGATCCTTGTCGGCAGGTTTCGCGGCAGGGGCGGCGACGGTCGGCGTCTCGCCGGTCTCGGAGAGTCTCTTGAAGAGTGAATAGAACGGCTCGTGGGGCTGACCCTGCCGGTCCCACAGGTTGGCCCATTCATACGTATCGCGCAGCGCGCTGTCGCTGAAGGCGGAATAGGCCGCTATCGCCACACCGTGCTCCGCCATTGCACGATAGATGTCGATCAAGGCCGCTTGTGCGCCCGCGAGGTCCGTCGTGCGTCCGGCGAATCGGGCCGGACTCCACTCGAGAGAGAGAATGGTCATGTCGGGCTTGCCCGCTTGCTGAAGCGCCCGGCGAAGGAGGCCGAGATGATCGATCGCATCCTCGCCTCCCGAGCAGTGCAGGTGAATGTCCACCGCATCGGCGTTTTCGATGGACCAGCGAATGGCCCGCAGCAGCCCGTCGCGCCGCAATTCTGCCGTCGAACCCGGCTCGATCTGCGCTTCCAGAGGTGCAAGCGAAGTCAGCGCCGGTCCGCAGATTCTGATGTGCGGCGCTTCGGCCCGGATTCGCTCGGCGGTGCGCGTCGCGAACCCGTACAAGCCGTCCGCCTGCTCAGGCATGATCGTCCCGGGACCGCCCGCGACCTCGTTGTAGAACTGAACCCAGAGGCGGCCGGACATCCGCTTTGATTCGGGCAGGTTGAGTACGTCGATGAGCGTGTCGATCGCGTCGCGCTCCTCCTGCTCCGTCGGCGCAACATCGTGTCGGACGGGCCGCTTCGTGCCGTTCGGATCGGTCCATCGCAGGGTGATGACGAGACCGAGGCCGCGGGCCTCATACTGCGCGATGTTTCGCCGCATTCCCTCGGGGCGCAGTTCCTTGCGCATGTTGACAATCATGCGAACGCCGCGGGCGGAGATGGCGCTGAGGCGCGCGGGATTCCCGAGTCCGTGAATCCAGAGTTCCATCGAGGGAGCCGGCGACGCCTGCCCCGGCGTTTCGCCCGGTCCGGGCTGCTCCGCAGGCTCAGTCGGCGGCGGCTGTCTTGTGCCCTGTGCGCCCAGCGGCGCGCAAGCCGCGCTCAGGCCGAGACCAGTGAAGAACAACGCGCACAACGCAATCGCTCTGCAGGCAGGCATGACGAATCTCCACCGTGCTGCGGCCGACCTGGCGCCCATCAGTCGCCGGCGCATGGGCCGGCTCCGCCACCGGACACGAAATGCTATTGGCGCATGCTGCGCGTTGCCATGCGCGCCTCCCATTCGGACCTGACCGCCGCCGCCTCGGTCGGCGTGAGCGGCTGTTGCCAGATCGGCGCCATGCGGCCCATCCTCGCGAAGAACGCGGCGGCGCCCGGGGAACTTCGAGTCCAGTCCCGGCATCGAGAGCATCATTCGGCTACCATGTGGCCCTCAAGATCGGTTCCCGGAAGGCCCGCGCCTGCATGTCCAAGCACATCTTCATCTCCGAGTTCGAGAACTCTCAATACCTTGAGGGCGTCTACTGCATCTACAACGCCCAACTCGGCCAGACGCGGGCGGGCAAGCCCTACCTCAAGGCCCTGATCCGCGACAAGAGCGGGCAGATCGTCGCCCGCATGTGGAACATCACCGAGCATCAGTTCCGGAGCCTGCCCACCAACGGCTTCGTCTGGCTCGAAGGGCAGACCCAGCCCTACCAGGGTGAGCGGCAACTCATCGTCCAGGACATTCGCGCTGTGGACGTCGCCGAGGAAGATCTGCCCAACCTCCTGCCGGCGACGAAGAAGGATGTCGATGAAATGGAGCGGCAGTTGCGCAGCGTGCTGGCCACGCTCAAGCACGCCGGACTCAGAGCGCTCCTCGACGAATACCTCAACGACAAGGCATTGATGGACTCGTTCCGAGCCTCCCCCGCCGCGGTCTCGATGCATCACGCCTACCTCGGCGGTCTGCTGGAGCACACACTGCAACTGCTCACGCTCGCGGACCGCATGCTGCCGCTGTATCCGAAACTCAACCGCGACCTGGTCCTCGCCGGCCTGTTCCTGCACGACATCGCCAAGTGCCGGGAGATGTCCTACGAGTACGGCTTTACGTACACGACGGAGGGGCAATTGATCGGGCACATCGTGCTCGGCTCGCTGTGGCTTCAGCGCAAGGCGGACGCGGCGAGGGCGAAGGGCGGGCCGGAGTTGCCGCGCGAGGCGCTGCTCGTCCTGCACCACATCATCCTCTCACACCACGGGGTGCCTGAATTCGGCGCTGCCAAGCCCCCCTCGACTCCAGAGGCGATCTTCGTTTCGCGCCTCGACGAACTCGACGCCAAAACGCAGATGGGCATCGACAACGCTCGGCCGGATGCCGGAATGGCCGCAGACGGCACATCCGAGTTCACCGACAAGATCTGGGGGCTGGATACGCGGCTCTACCGCCCCGATCCACTGGCCGAAACCTGACTTCGATCCTTCGCACAGGCATTCATCGTCGTATTCCGGGCCGGCCGTGTGGAGAACACACGAGGCCTGCGGCTGCTGGAACGCAAGTTGATCCATGCCACTAGCGATTATTTGCGATTTGCCCGTTTTCTTTGACGCGGACCGCTCTCCATCTGCTAAATTCTGTCGCAGATACCGCGCGGCAGTTCACGGCCGTCGCCCAAAGAGCGGAGACGCCTTTCGTGGGGAGTCTCCGCTCCTTTTTCATCCCCCGGTCACACGAAGCGCTGTCTGCGGCCATGCGGCGCACGCTATTGCAGCATGACAACGACCTCGACGCGCCGCGACTTCTCCTTGCTTGCCTTGGGGCGGTTCGGGCCGAGGCCGGCAACGTACATGCGCGAACCAGCCACACCCTTGCTCACAAGGTACTCCTTGACCGCCATGGCGCGCTCGCAGGCCAGGCGGTCATTGGTCTTCCACTCGCTTTTCTTGATGGGGTCGGTATCGGTGTGCCCCTCGATGCGGATGGTCTTTCCGCTGTACTGCGAGTTGAGAACGCCGGCTACCTTGTCGAGCGAGGCCTTGGCGGCGGCCTTGAGAACGACCTTGCCCGAGTCGAAAAGGACATCGCCCTCGACGATGGCCGCCACTTCGCCGGGCCGGAACTCGCCGCTCACGCCGCTGATGTTCTCGAAGCCCGTCGGCCTCTGGGCCGGCTGGCTGGACCGCGCTGCGAGCGCCTGGTTCTCCTGCCTGTAGCGGCTGGCCTCCGCCGCCAGTTCCGCGCGCTGGCGCTCGGCGGACTGCAGCGCATCCTCCATCTCCGCGAGTTGATCCCGCAGAGCGGCATTCTCGCCGTGCAGGCGGCTGTTTTCGTCCTTGAGACTGTTGTTGCAGCCGGTCGCGCCCATCGCCAGCGCGACGAGCACCATCAGCCCCATCACCCTTGATCCGATCTGCATGGACCCTTTCCTTTCCTGATCTCGATGCCGAGTGTGTATCGTCATTCGCGGCCGGTTTCCCGCACAGTCGACTGATCTGTAGCGACCCGGAGGCGCCAGTCTAGAGCGCGAAGGCGCGCCGGGCGAGAATCAGGGCAGGTTGACCGGGATTCGCAGGATCAGTCCGAGGAACGGCTCGATCCATGGGTCGCCGAACAGCACGACCAGCGACGCCAGGGCCAGCCACGGACCGTAGGGGATGTACCGCGCCACGCCGCGCACGAGTCGGCTGACCAGCGCGCCGAGGAGGATCCCGCCGATTGCAAGGAACGGCGCCAGGAAGAAGACGATGATCGGGTCCACCCAGCCCAGCACTGCCCCGACACAGGCGAGGAGATGGGCATCGCCCAGGCCCATGGCTTCCTTGCCGAACGCCAGCGTACCGGCGATGCGAAAAAGCCAGATCAGGCCGCCTCCGACGAGATAGCCGATTAGCGAGCCGCCGAGCGAAGCGGCCCAGAGCGGCAGTTGCGCCCCCGACCATCCTGAGCCGACCAGCCAGCCCAGCAAGATTCCGAGCATGATCGGCCCGAGGAACTCGAGTTCCCATTCCAGTTCGCGGCGGGGATGGGGGTAGTCGATGATCTCATCGCCCTCCTTCACGTAGAGGTCAAAGTCGAGGAACGAATATCGCAGGTGGTTGATGCGGATGAGCAGCGCGGAGACCGCGATGCCGGCCATTCCGCCCAGGCCCGCACCCAGCCCCGCCGGACCGACGAGGGGGATCGTCCAGCGGCCGAGATCGAACCCCGTTACTCCGCGCGGCAGTTCGGAGAGCGGCAGGGAGAGTTGCGCTCCGGGCCAGAGAGGCATGATCGCATGGATCAGCAGCGCGGGAATCGTCACCGCCCACGTCAACTCGATGGGAATGGTGTAGGTGCGCAGATCGATGATGGTCATCGCCAGAAGCGCCGAGAAGAGAATGCAATAGAGCACGGGAATGGGCCACGTGGCTGCGATTCCGGCCCCGCGGCCGAGATATTCCGGCAGCAAGCCTCCCACGCACGGCGCCGTCGGCAGCACCATGTAGGCCGACACGAACACCAGTGTGAAGAACACGGCGCAGACCGCCTCGATGAGCGGATACTGCACGCTGATCGGCGCGCCGCAATGCCCGCAGCGCCCGCGCAGGCGGATCCACCCGATGAGCGGCAGATTCTCATACCATTTCAGCCGCGACTTGCACACCGGGCAATGCGATGGAGGCGAGATGATGTTGCGATGCTCGGGGAGGCGCAGGATCACCACGTTGAGAAAACTGCCGACGATCGAACCGAACGCGAACACGAAGGGGATGTAGATGAGTTGATAGACCCAGAAAGGACGGAGATAGAGGTCGATGCCGCTCATCGAGTTGAATCGTCCTCTTCTTCGTGCTCCCGTGACTCGCCGATCTCGCCGGACTCACCGGCCGCTGCGGCGGACAACTCGCCCGCTCCCGCCGCCGTCTTGAGAAACTCGATCTTCTGCTCGGCGACCGAGATGATCTCGCGGCAGCGGCGCAGCAGGCTCACGCCTCGCTCGTAATCGGCCAGCGCTTCCTCCAGCGGAGTTTCGCCCGATTCCATGCGGTCGATGATCGACTCCAGTTCCGCCACGGCCTGCTCGTAAGTCAGCGACTCGGGCGCGGGCGGCTGGTTCGGGGTGGTCTTGCGCTTCGACATGGCTCGGACTCTACCGGTCGGGATCGAAGAGTTCCATCTGGCCGGGCGGTCGTTCACCCTGGCGGCGCGAGATGCGGCGGAGGGGCAGGAGACCGGGGGACTGCAATCTGGATTGAGATGATGCCATGTCGGTGCCCGTCACTTCGCTCGCAATCGAGCCGTCGGCGACACTCGTGAGCAGGCGCGCGCCGGGACGGGTCTGGGCAATGGAGCGGACGACGCGCCCGTCGGCGAGGCGGGTGATCGAGTAGCCCCGGTTGAGCACGCGGCGGGGATCGAGGCTGCGCAGCGTGGCATGGGCGCGATCGACCTGCGCCGCGACACTCGTCAGTCGCTCGTGCGCCGAGGCGTGAAGCCGAAGTTCGGCCATGCTCACCCATCGCACTCGCTCGAGAAGCACGCGGTCAGGCCGCAGCGGGCCGAGGCGCAGGGCGAGGCGGTGCACGCGGCTGGTGCGCCGCAGGAGGATGGCGTTCGCGGCCTGATCAAGCGACTGCCTCACCGCGTGAAGGTTGCGGCGCGCCTGGCGGATGATCTCGCCCGGCCGCGGCAGCCGGCTTGCCAGCGTCGCGCACTGCTGCCGCGCGAAGCGGAGGCGGTGCTGGAGGTGCGTGGACAGCCGCCGGCTCGTCAGGTCGGTCTGCACAAGCAGTTCGCGGCTGTCCGGCGCGAGGCGCATCGCCGCCTGCGTGGGCGTGGCGCAGCGCAGGTCGGCGACGAGTTCGGCGATGGTCGTGTCCGTCTCGTGACCGATCGCCGCGACCGTCGGAATCGGAAAGTCGAAGAGCGCATCAGCCACGACTCGCTCGTTGAAGGCCCAGAGGTCCTCGATCGAGCCGCCGCCGCGCGTGAGGAGCACGGCGTCGAGGCGCAACCTCGCGTGATGCCGGGCCAGATGGCGCAGTGCCGCGGCAATCTCCCCAGCCGCGGCCGCCCCCTGCACGCGCACATCGACGATGAGAATCTCGACCGCCTTGCACCGCCTCGCCATCGTGTCAAGCACGTCCTGCAGCGCCGCGCCCTTGCCCGAAGTGATGATCGCCACGCGGCGAGGGAAGTGCGGCACCGGCTTCTTGCGCTCGACGTCGAAGTAGCCCAGCGCCCGCAACTCGTCGCACAAGGCGCGGAAGCGCAGTTCGAGAGCGCCGGCGCCGACGGGCGAAAGCGAGTCGACGTACAACTGCGTCTGCCCCTGCGGGCCGTAGTGCTGGATCGCCCCGGCGGCGACGACCGACAGGCCGTCGCGGGCGTCAAAGCCGAACCTTGCGGCCTTGCTCGCCCATGCGACGCACTTGAGCACCGCGCCCTCGTCCTTGAGAGAAAAGTACCAGTGCCCTCGGCGCGAGAGGTTGCTGACCTCGCCGATGACGCGCACCTTGCGCGGCAGGGCATCGACGAGCGCCTGGTTGATCAACTCCGCGACCTGCGAGACCGTGAGCGGCGCGTCCTTCGACCCTGCCGGCTTCTCCGGCCCGCCGCCCCCGCGCACGCGATCGGGATCGAATGGGAGGCGCGACATCAGGCAAACAACCGGTCGTGGGCTTCCTGGTACTTGGCGATCGTGTTCTTCACGATGTCCTGGGGGATTTCCGGGCCCGGCGGGGTCTTGTCCCACCTGCCCGCCGACACGAGCGTTTCAAGGTGATTGCGCACGTACTGCTTGTCGAAACTCTCCTGGTCGCGCCCGGGTTCGTAGCGATCGAGCGGCCAGAAGCGAGAACTGTCGGGCGTGAGCGCCTCGTCGATGAGCAGCACCTCATCCGTCGGCCTGCCGCCTCCATCGAGCACGTGTCCGAACTCGAACTTGGTGTCGGCAATGATGATGCCGCGCCGGTAGGCATAGTCGTGTGCTGCGGCATAGAGGTCAAGTGTCCACTTCCGCAGCCGGCTCATCAGCCGCTCGCCGACGATTCCGCACGCCTGCTCGAAGGTGATGTTCTCATCGTGGCCGACTTCGGCCTTGGTCGCGGGCGTGAAGATCGGCTCGTGCAGCCGGTCGCACTGCCGCAACCCCTTGGAAAGCGGGATGCCGCAGACCATGCCGGTCTTCTGGTACTCCTTCCAGCCTGAACCGGCGATGTAGCCGCGGGCGACGCACTCGATCGGAACGACCTTCGTGTGCCGGCCGATCATGATGCGCCCCACCAGCGACGTCTGCTGACCGGGCGTCACCGGCACATCGGCGGGGTCGGTGCTGAGCACGTGATGCTTGAGGCCCAGCGCCGGCCGACTCTCGATCCAGCGGAACCACTTCATGCTGATGGCCGTGAGCAGTCGCCCCTTGCCGGGGAAGGGCGTTGGCATCACCACGTCGTACGCGCTGAGGCGGTCGGTGGCGATGATGAGCAGGCGCGAGCGCCCGGCCGGGTCGGGCGGCAACTCGTAGAGGTCGCGCACCTTGCCCTGGCGACGGCCCGGCAGCGGAAGATCAGTGCGATAGACGAAGTCAGACATGCGTAAATGTAGGCTGCGGACGCGCGCTCTGCATGCCGGCGCCCGAGGCCCGCGCCTTCGCTCAAGCGGCCGAGGCCCCCGCCGCATCGGCGGCGAGGGTTCGCTGCCTCAGATGGCGCGGAGGCAGGACGCGCCTTGCCAGGCCGATGCGCTCGAGCAGCCTGATCTCGCAGTACGAGACGTCGAGTTCCCACCAACGGTGCTGGTTGGAGGCGCTGGCCGGATCGTGGTGATGGTTGTTGTGCCAGCCTTCGCCCACAGTCAGCAGCGCGACCAGCCAGTTGTTGCGGCTCTCCTCACCCGTCTCGTAGTTGCGATATCCGAACATGTGCGAAAGCGAGTTCACGGACCAGGTGATGTGCCAGACGACGACGGTGCGCACAAAGACGCCCCACACAAGCAGGCTCAGGCCGGACTGCAATGCAGCCACCCCCCGATCGGTCCCCTGGGCGGCGAGCGCCGCTCCGGCCGCGGCTCCGATGACCAGATAGAGCAGCGCATGCGCTGCATACGCCCAGAACACGAGCACCGGCTGCTTCTCCAGCCGCCGGTAGAAGGGATCGCGAATGATGTCGGGCACCGAAGCCTGGTAGGACGAGAGCGTGTGAATGCCCTCGTTGCGCAGAGCGAGCCAGCCGACGTGCGACCACAGAAAGTTGACGAGCGGACTGTGCGGATCGGGTTGCGTGTCAGAATGCTTGTGATGGTGTCGATGATTGGCGACCCAGCGCGCGGGAGTGTCCTGCAGGCAGCACAGCGCCAGCAGCACGAAACCACGCTCAACCCAGCGCGGCGCGTCGAAACTGCGATGCGTCAGGAGGCGGTGGTAGCCGATGTTGATCCCCTGTCCGAAGACATGGACGCCAAGGACCATCACCGCCACGCCCGTCCAACTGAAGAGCCACGGCACAACCGCGACAAGCGCAAGCATGTGAATCAGGACGATCGGAACGACGTAGACCCAGAGGATGCGCCCCGCCACTGTGTTCGGTCGAGGGAGTCCACGTTCGTGTTCAGGCATCATGGATCGTAGCCGCGCCGCCGATCACTGCGCCAGACCGGATTGACCGGCATGTTTTGCGGCGGCACCTCCGCCGCGCGAGTCGTCGGCTCTCCCCGGCTACAATCGCCCTGCCCCGCCGATTGCCGGGCCCGCGCGGGCCCGGGTTGGCTCAACGCGACCCTTCCCACGGCCGGAGCGCTCCCGGATGCTTGTGTACGCCGTCTACGACGGAGATCAGCCCGCCGCGTCCTTTCCGTTGCAGCAGGCGCACCTCATCGGCGCCAACGACATCGGCGTGCAGGGCGACGTCACTTTCCGCGATGGCATGATCATCTGCGAAAAGCGGTCAGCCGAATCCGCCTCGCTCGTCCTGCTCATCGACGCCGGCGAGCATGGCCGGCTCATGCTGCCCACCTGCCTCCTGCCCGATCGGGAGGAGCCTTACCTCCTCTACCTCGAACTTGCCCGGCACCGGATCAAACTCTTCCTCGTCAAACTCGAGGACTGGATGCTCTTCGAACTGGCCGACGACCATCCGATCATCCGCCAGTGGGCGGCGGCGCGCGGCTTGTTCACACAGGCGCTGTGCCAGGAGAAGACCGACCCGGCCAAGGCGCAGGCGCTCGCACGCCGATCGCTGATCGAGGCCATCGCAGCCGGTGAGAAACTCACCTTCATGCACACCGACATGCTTCTGGGCAAGCGGCTGAGCAACGGGGAGCCGCCGCCGACGCTGGGCTGCCGCGTCTACCAGAGCCAGTTCGCCGAGCCGCTCGCCGAGATCGTCGCCCGCGACTTTGACTACATCTCCGTGCCCATCCGCTGGCGCGAGGTCGAGCCGGAGGAAGGCGAGTACGACTGGAAGAAGTTTGACCGGTGGATCGAGTGGGCGGGAAAGGCCAAGTTCCCCGTCATGCTCGGGCCGATCATCGACTTCCGGCCCTTGAGCGTGCCCGAATGGCTCTACATCTGGGAGCACGACTACGACACGCTCTACGACCTCCTGCACGAACCCATCGAGGCGATCGTCACCCGATACCGCTCGTCGGTCTCGATCTGGAACATCGCGTCGTCGCTTCACATCAACGAGAGTTTCACCCTGGCCTATGACCAGCTGATGGACCTGACGCGCATGGCGACCGGGCTGGTCAAGTCGCTGCATCCGGCCGGGCGGACGCTGGTCGAAGTAACGGAACCTTTCGGCGAATACTTTTCCGGCCACCCGCGTTCCGTGCCGCCGATCGTCTACGCCGAGATGATCGCGCAGTCGGGCTTCAAACTTGACCTCGTGGGCATGAACATCCAGGTCGGGCATCACAACCGGGGCCAGGCGACGCGCGACTTCATGCAGATCAGTTCGATCCTCGACTCGCTGCTCTTCCTCGAGTTTCCGGTGATCGTGACCGGGATCGGCGCTCCAAGCCACAGGCCCCAACGCGGCGATGCGAGGGCGCCGGCGGAAGATGACGCGAAACCGCAAGCACGGAGCGACGATGCGCCGCATGCCAAGGCGGAAGCCTTGCCGGTTGACGCGCCGGACGCGGCGGGACATTACCGTGAGCCATGGACGCCCGTGCGACAGGCGGAGTGGCTGCGCCGGGCGCTCTCGATCGCGCTGAGCAAGCCCTTCGTCGAATCGGCGGTGTGCCACGAGCTGTTCGACCACCAGTGGGCGGAGTTGCCGGGGGCGGGGTTGATCTCCTCGCTCGGCCGGCCCAAGCCGGCGCTGACCGCTGTGGCCGATCTTCATCGCGATCTCCGCCGCCGCACGCTGCGCTGCACAACGCCTGAGGAGCGCGAATGGGTGACGAGCAAGCCCGGCCCTGCGAAATGACGCCGGCCGCCGCCGGCGAGCGCGAGTCGTTGCAGTGGGCCGTCGCCGCGGGCCTGCTGCTGCTGCTGACGCTTGTTCTGTCGTGGACCGCGCTGAGGCGGCCCGTGGTTGTCGGGTTCGCCGCAAGCGAAAATCCTCAGCGAGACCGGCCCGATATGCGCCTCGATCTCAATGCGGCGAGCGCCCACGACCTTCAGACGCTCCCGCGGCTTGGCCCCACGATGGCCGCTCGCATTGTCGCCGACCGCGAGGCCAACGGCCCGTTCCTCTCGCTTCACGATCTTCAACGGGTGCCGGGCATAGGCGTGCGCACGGTTGAACTGATCGCTCCGCACGTGGTGATCGGGGCGCCTCCGCGCGAACCTTGAGCCGTCCTGTGGCCCCTCGCTCAGCCCGCCTGCGAAAGTTCATCGAGGCGGAAGGCCCGGATCTTCTTGTACAGCGTGGTGCGATTGATGCCCAGTTGAGCCGCGGTGCGATTGCGGTTCCAGTTGTTGGCGCTGAGGGCAGCGAGGATGATGCGGCGCTCCTGTGATTCGAGCGCCTGCGCGAGCGTCTCGCCCTGCCACGGAGCCGCGGCCGCGTCGTCGTGGCGGGGCAGTCGCAGAGAGAGGTGGAGCGGGCGATTCTCGAGAATCCGAGGCGGCAGATCCTCCACTCCGATCTTCGGGCCGCGGCACAGCACGACGGCGCGCTCAACCGTGTTCTCAAGTTCGCGCACGTTCCCGGGCCAGGCGTAGCGCTCCAGCGCCGCCATGGCGTCGGGCGCGAAGCCGATGATCTGCCGGCCCGCCGCGCGATTCTGCTTCTCCAGGAAGTGCTCTGCCAGGACGGGCACGTCCGTCAGCCGGTCGCGCAGGGGCGGCAACTCGATCGTCACCACGTTGATGCGGTAGTAGAGGTCCTGGCGGAACTGGCCCGATGCCACCAGTTGCTCGAGAGGCTCGTTGCTTGCCAGCACCACGCGCACGTTGACCTCGACGGTCTTTGTCGAGCCGACCGGTTCGAATCGCCTCTCCTGGAGGACGCGGAGGAGTTTGAGTTGCATGCCCGCCGACGCGGAGTTGATCTCGTCGAGGAAGATCGTCCCGCCGTCGGCCGCAAGGAAGCGCCCGACCTTGTCCGCGTGCGCGCCCGTGAACGCGCCGCGGACGTGGCCGAAGAGTTCCGATTCGAGCAGCGTCTCGGGGATCGAGCCGCAGGACACTTCAATGAAGGGCCGGTCGCGAAGCGGCGAGCGCTGGTGAATGGCGCGGGCGACGAGGCTCTTGCCCGTCCCCGACTCGCCGGTCATGAGGACGCTCGTCCGCGTCGGGGCGACGGCCTCGATCAGGTCGTAGAGGCGCAGCATGCGCGGGTCGCGGCCGATGATGTTGTCGAGGCCGTATCGATCGTCCAGTTGCCGGCGCAGGTGGAGGTTCTGCGAGATGAGCGCCCCGTGCCGCACCGCCTTGTTGAGCAGCGCGAGCAGTTCCTCCTCGACCAGCGGGTGAGTCAGGTAGTCGAACGCGCCGAGTTTGATGGCGTTGACGGCCGCCTCGATCGTGCCGTAGGCCGTCAGCACGATGACCACGGCATCGGGATGATCCTGCCGGATGCGGCGAAGCAACTCCGTTCCATCCACGCCCGGAAGATTCAGATCCGTGATCACCACGCCGAAGGGCGCAGCGGGATGGTCGGCCGCATCACGCTCCGCATCAGCCAGCGCTTCGATCGCTTCGCCCGCGCTGAAGGCGGTGGCGGTCCTGTAGCCGTGCCGGGCAAGGACCGTGCACAGGCTTTCACACGTGATCGGGTCGTCATCGACGACGAGGATTCGCGGCGCTTGCGTCGGCTGGCTCGCGTGCATGGCGGCTGACCATCCCTTCAGGCGGCCGCACGCATCGCGGCCAGTTCCGGCTGCGGCGCAAAGCACGCGACCGGATGCGAGGCGCTGCGCATTTGACGGAGCAGAGCCGCAAGGTGGCCCAGCGGGGCATCACCGCTATCCCCTGCCCTTCCCGCCTGTCCGCCGCGGGAGGGCGCGACCGGACAGGGATCGCTGACCCGTGAAAGCCGGATCGTGCGGCCCGTTCCCGCAACCGTGTCGCGTGGCTGCAACATTTCACCACACACATCGGCAGGAACAGGGCCGGCCTGAAGGTGATTGTTGTGCTGCGGCAACATGCGCGACCGAAAGACACGCCCGGCAGCGGCTGTCGCTGGAGCACCCGGCTCAGGCGGCGTCGTGGGAGACGGAGCCGCCGGCGTCCTCTTCCCGGTCCGCAGGCCTCTCGATGGGTTGGCCGCGTTCATCCGTAATCGGGCGGCCTTTGAGGTCGCGCAGGATTGGAACCGGGAACTGGCGCTCGTGAGCGGCGAGTGCCCTCTCGAGGCGCTCGCGGGTCTTGGCATCAAGTTTCGTCCATGCGCCGCGCCCGCGGCACTTCGGGAAGGCTGAGCAACTCAGCCAGGGTCCGCGCTTGCCGCTCCTGAGATTCAGCGGCTGACCGCACTTCGGACACGGCTCGTCGGTCACATAGGGCGGCGGCTGCGGCGCGACCGGGCGCCCCTTCTTGTCAATCTTCACAATGCCGTCGCAGTCGGGATACCTCGTGCAACCGAGAAACGCGCCGAAGCGCCCTGTGCGCTTGTTCATCGGCGACGAACACTTCGGGCAGGCGACGTTGACCGGCTCGATCTTGCGCGGCCGGCCCTCCGAATCGATCGGCGATGCGTACTCGCAGTCGGGATAGCGCGAGCAACTCAGGAACCGCCCGTTCTTGCCGAAGCGATACACCGTCGTCGCGCCGCACTTCTCACACCGGATGTCGTCAGGGGCCGGCTCCATCTCCGCCTTGGCGTGCCCCAGCGTCGCATGCGCCTCCTCCAGTCTCACCCTGAAGGGTCCGTAGAACTCGTCGAGGACGGCGATCCAGTCGATTTCGCGCGACTCAATGCGGTCGAGTTCCTCCTCCATCTCGCGCGTGAAGCCGAGATTGAGAATTTCAGGAAACGCCTCGATGAGTTTGTCCGTCACCACCTCGCCGAGATCGGTGGCGTAGAACCGCCGCTCGCGCTGCTCGACATACTTGCGGTCCTGGATGGTCTGGATGATGGCGGCATAGGTCGAGGGCCGGCCGATGCCCTCCTCTTCGAGCGTCTTGACGAGTGATGCCTCCGTGTACCGGGGCGGCGGGCTGGTGAACTTCTGCCGCGGATCGAGATCGAACGGGCCGAGAAGCGCCCGCTCCTTCAGTTCCGGCAGCGTCTGCTCCTCAGACGCCGGCAGGCCGGCAACGCGCAGGAACCCGTCGAAGACCAGAACGCGTCCGGTTGCCTTGAACACCAGGCCGCGGTCCTTCACGGGACTTGCCAGCACGCTCGTCGCGTCCCACTGCGCCGGCGTCATCTGGCAGGAGAGGAAGCGCTCCCAGACGAGGCGGTACAGCCTGGCCTGGTCCGTGCTCAGTTTCCCGGCGACGGAGTCGGGGTGAATGCTCACGTCGGTCGGGCGGATCGCCTCGTGCGCTTCCTGCGCCGCCTTGTTGGAACTGGTGTAGACGGAGGCGGATTCCGGCAGGTACTTGTCGCCGAATGTGGCGCGGATGTAATCGCGGGCCATGTTCAGCGCCTCGCGCGACAGGTGCGTCGAGTCGGTGCGCATGTAGGTGATGAGTCCGACCGTGCCGCGCCCGGGCAGGTCCACGCCTTCATACAGTTGCTGGGCCGCACGCATCGTGCGCTGAGCGCCGAAGCCCAGGCGCGTCGAGGCCGCCTGCTGCAGCGTCGAGGTGATGAACGGGGCCGAGGGCTTCGACGTCGTCCGTTTCGTCTCGATCGAAGTGATGATGAAATCGTCGGGCCGCGTCGTGCCGACGAGTTCAACGAGATTCGCCGCCGGTCCCTTGCCCTTTTCATCGCGCTTCTCGATCCGGTTCTTCAGGACCAGGCCGGCTCGCTTCGCGAGGGCGAGCGCCGCCTCTGCATCCGGAATCTCGGGCCTTTGCCCGTCCACTTCGAGAAGTTCTGCGCGGAACGCGCCATGCCGGGCGAGCCACGTATTCTGCGCCTTGACCGTCGGGCCGTTGCCCTTCTCATCCAGTTTGGCCATGAAAGCCGACCAGTCGGCCGCGATCCTCGCCAGCTGCTCGCGCTTCGACGTGAGGCGTACGCTCAGGCTCCAGTATTCGTCGGGAATGAACGCCTTGATCTCGCGCTCGCGCTCGACGATCAGGCGCACCGCGACGGACTGGACGCGCCCCGCGCTCAGTCCTCGCGCGACCTTCTTCCACAGCAGCGGCGAGACCTGGTAGCCCACGATGCGGTCGAGAATCCGCCGCGCCTGCTGGGCGTTGACACGGTCCTCGTCGATGGGGTGCGGGTGCTGGAAGGCCCGCTGCACCTCGCTGCGCGTCACCGCGTTGAAAACGACTCGCTTGGCCTCTGCGGATGAGATGCCCAGTTCCTGCGCCAGGTGCCAGGCAATCGCCTCTCCCTCGCGGTCAAGGTCGGTCGCAAACCAGACATCGGTTGCCTGCTTGGCCAGTTTCTTGAGTTCGCTGAGCGTGGCCTTCTTGCCGGGCAGGATCTCGTAGGTGGGCCTGAAGCGGTGCTCGAGATCGACTCCGGGCACGGGTTGTTTCGTCCCCTTGGGCGCCTTGCTCGGCAAGTCGCGTACGTGCCCGACCGAAGCCTTGACGACGAAATCAGGCCCGAGGTACTGGTTGATGTTTCTCGCCTTGCTCGGCGACTCGACGATCACGAGGTGTTTGCCCCGAGCGTCGGCCTCCGCCCCGCCTGCGCGGCGGCTGGTTGATTTGGAGTTCGTCTTCCTGGGCATCTGCGTGGTCTTGCCTGTCATGGTTTCGTGTCGCGCCGGATCGGTGAACGCGGTGCCGGAGGGGGGAGTTTCATGCGCCGCTTCCGGCCGGCGCTCGCACTGCCGCGAGCGGATCGCAGCATTCGCGGGGGCATTTCGTACACCCAGCCTGTCGGCGGGTCAAGGGGCCTTCCTTTAACGGCTTGTCCCGGTAGCGCGGTTCAGGGTCTTTCCCCCAGTTGCTTCAGATCGCGGCCTTTCCTTGTGTCGCATCACGGTCGGTTATGAGCGTAAGTGCTTGTTCCACAACATCTTGCGCACAGTCCGCTCCGCAGTCCAGCCAGATCGACCCCGGATGACGCCGGAAGGACTTGAGCCATGTTCTCTGCTTGCGGGCGAATCTGCGCGTTTCGATCCCGATCTGCTCGATCGCCTCCTCGAGCGTGCTCCGACCCTCGCACGCGGCGATCAACTGCTTGTAGCCCAGGGCCTCGCGCGCCTGGGCGCCCAGGCGGCCTTGCGAGTGCAGGCGACGCACCTCTTCCACCAGACCGGCTGCGATCATCGACCTCACTCGCGCGTTGATGCGCCGGTTGATCGCCTCGACCGGCCACTCGAGGCCGATGAGCAGGACCTCCCGCGGCGATGCGGCGCCCCACTGCGACTGCCACTGGCTCAAGGGCCGGCCCGTGGCGCGAAACACCTCGAGCGCTCGTGTCAGGCGCTTGCGGTCGTTGCGGTGAATGCGCGCAGCGGCGGCGGGATCAATCCGCGCGACCTCGGCATGAAGCCGCTCGACGGGCCATGCGGCCGCTTCGCGGCGCAGATTCTCATCGGCGGGCGGCCCGTCGAACATCCCTTCGAGCAGTGCCTTCACATACAGGTTCGTCCCCCCCACCACGATCGGACGGCGCCCGCGAGCGCGAATCTCCCCGATCAGTCGTTCCGCGGCGGTCAGCCACGCGTCGACCGAATACGGCTCGTGCGGCTCAATCACGTCGATGAGGTGATGCGGGACAAGGGACTGCTCCTCCCGGCCCGGCTTGGCCGTGCCGATGTCCATTCCGCGATACACCTGCATCGAGTCGGCGCTGATGATCTCACCGCCCTCGGGCAGACGCTGGGCAAGGGCCAGCGCCAGGGCGCTCTTGCCCCCTGCCGTGGGACCAACGATCACGATCACCGGTCGCGTCTGATCGGAAGACATCGTCAATGCCACCGCCGGCGCTCCGCCGTCCTTCACCACCGCAGCCGGCCCAGTCGGTCAATCGCCTCGCGGATGCGATCGACTTCGACGGTGAGCGCGGCGCGGAAGTAGTGATTGGCGCGTGGCGAGAACCCGCCGCCGGGCACGAAGACCACGTCCGCCTCGTCGAGGCATCGCCCGCAGAAGGCGAAGGAGTCGTACCCCTTCGGGCACGGCGCCCAGACGAAGAAGGACGCGGCAGGCGGCCTGGCAAACACGCCGATTCGCCGCAGCCCCTCGCACAGCGCATCGCGCCGCTCGCGATATGTCTCGCGCATCGCCGCCACCTCGGGATGATCGCTCTGATCGAGGGCGACGGCGCCGGCCTGCTGGATCGCGTTGAACTGTCCCGAGTCGCAGTTGCCCTTGACCGCGCCCAGGGCTGCCACCACCTCCGGATGGCCTACGGCAAAAGCGATGCGCCACCCCGTCATGTTGAACGTCTTGCTGAGCGAATGGAACTCGATGCCCGCGAACTCCTCAATGTTCAGCCCGGACACCTGCCAGAGCGAAGGCGGCTGCTGTTCGAAGAAGACTTCGCTGTAGGCGTTGTCCGAGGCGAGGATGA
The DNA here is from genome assembly GCA_900696685.1 of uncultured Planctomycetota bacterium. Taxonomy (GTDB): domain Bacteria; phylum Planctomycetota; class Phycisphaerae; order Phycisphaerales; family UBA5793; genus UBA5793. Next base: position 24,967 of record CAADHA010000071.1, on the reverse strand, counting down.
TCTCGTGCTCCGCGCAAAGATGGGCTGCCTGTGCATAGAAGTTCAGTCCGGCGACTGCCGCGGTGGGATTGCCGGGATGATTAACCCACATCAGCCGCGCGCGGGCGAGCGCAGGCGCGGGGATGGCGTCCAGGTCGGGGAGCCAGCCTCGCTCTTCCAGGAGCGGCATCTCGATGTATTCGGCCCCGGCGAAGATCGCACCGCTTCGATACACCGGATAGCCGATGTCGGCGCCCAAGACAGCCTCGCCGGGGTTGACGACGGCCAGGGGGAGGTGGGCGATGCCATCCTTCGACCCGATGCAAGCGAGGATATGCCTGGCTGGATCGACGGTCAGCCCGAAGCGCCGCTGAAGGAACCGCGCCGCCGCCCGGCGGAACTCCGGGTGGCCCGCGTCAAACGGATACGGATGGTTCCGCGGATCGCGGATCGCCTCCGCCATCGCATCGATGATGAACGAGGGCGTGGGGCGATCGGGGTCGCCCACGCCGAGGTTGATCACGTCGGCGCCGGCGGCAATCTTCGCGCGCCGCCTCCGGTCGATCTCGATGAACAGGTACGGCGGCAGATCCTGCAGCCTCTGCGAACGGATCGGGCGCTGCTGCATCATGATCGGTGGCATGGAGTTGCGGCTCCGGGGCGTCGGGGAGATTGAGACGGCAACACGGCATCATAGTGCGCACCGCGCAGGCGGTTCTGTGAACCGAGGCGCGCAACGGCGAAAAACGCCGCACTATGGCTGTTTGGACGTGTCAGACTGCCGGCCTGACTCGCGGTTCTCTTGCAGTGCCCGCTGCTGGTTGCGGTACAGGGCATAGCCCAGTCCACCCACCATCATCATCGGCAGCGCGAGCATTACGAGGACCGAGACAGAGAATCCCATTGCGACGTTGACGCCGGTCTCTTCCTGCCTGGCCTCGTTCTCTTCGCTGCACAACGGGCAGGCCGCCGCGGGAACGGCGAACAGGGCGGCCGCCAGCAGGAGGCACGCGGCGCCGAGGTGCAATCGCCTTGTCGTCGATCGAATCATGGTTCGTGATCCTACGCTCGAGGAGCGCCGCGGCCAGTTGGGGCACGTGCGTCGGCGCCGTTGAAGCCGGCAACCTCGGACGCAGTATTCCTCAACTCCGTGCACAATGGACGGGCTATGACTCCGGTTTCCATGCATCGAGGACTTCCTGGACCGGCGCGGTCGCCTTCAACGCCGGATGAAGGTGGTAGAGCATGAAGTAGACGATCACGCCCGTCACGGCGACGTACATCCAGATCGGCCAGGTCACCCGCGCGATGCGGCGGTGCGCGTCAAAGCGCCCGCACGCCGCGAGGTAGAGAGTCCGCCCTGCCAGGAACGGCACCGTCGCGGCGAGGATCACGTGCGAGATCAGGATCGCGTAATAGACCTTCTGCCATGCGCCTGCCACTTCCCACTTCGTGTGCCCGAGGCCTTCCTCCATCTGCCGCAGCGTGTGATAGGTGATGTACGAAACAAGGAACACGACGGAGACGAGGAACGCGCCGATCATGCAGCGCTGATGGGCGTCGCGCCGGCCGCTGCGGATCAGGCGCAGGCCGCACATCAGCAGAACCGCCGCCAGTCCGTTGAGAGCCGCGTTGCACGCCGGCAGAATCCGGATCAATCTCAGGCGATCGACGGCGCCCCGGGACGCCGGTCCGGCCCCAATCGTCGCCAGCAGCGCACGCGTGTCCGCCAGGAGCCGCTCCATCTCCTCCGCCTCGGTCCCCGAGTACCACTCGCGCACAAAGCCATCCGGCCCGATGAGCACGAATCGGCTGGAGTGAACGATCGGCCCGGCATGATCCGCCGCGGCGCCGGAGGGCCCGCCTTCCGCCTGCCGCTGAGCCTCTTCGCGCGGATTGGCCACGCTCAGAAGCAACTCGCGTGCGCAGCGCTGTATTTCGGCGAACTCGCCCGTGAGAAACGACCAGCGCGACTGGTCCGCCCCGAACGCCGCGGCATAGGCCGCCAGAGTCTCGGGAGTGTCCCGCCATGGGTCGCACGTGATCGACACGAGGTGCAGATCGTCCGCCTGCCCGATCGCCTGCTGGAGCATGCGCAGGTTGCCGGTCATGATCGGGCACGGGCCGGGGCAGTTCGTGAAGATGAAGTCCACGATCCAGACCCGGCCGAGCAGGTCTGCCGAGTCGAATCGCTCGCCCCTCTGGTCCGTGAAGACGAAGCGCGGCGCGCGGAGATTGAAATCGCGCGGCGACATGACCGCCGATGCGGCGCCGTCCCCTGCCGCCTTTCGCGCTCCGGGCGCGAAGTAAATCCACGACCAGATGATCATCGCCGAGCAGAGGACGACCATGACCATCCAGATGAGCAGGTCGAGGCGGGTCATGGCTGAGGATGGGCGGCGCGGAGGTTTGATCTCAGAACCCCCGTTTCTGCGGCGCCGCCACCACCGCGATCGCCGCCGCCGCCGCCGCCGCCGCGCACGCCGTAGAGACCACGACCGCGGTCCAGTTCGCCTCGCCGTGCAGCGGACCCGCGATCGCCTGCGAGCACCATGTCAGCGGGTTGGCGAGCATCACGACTCGCAGCAGGGCAGGCTGCCCTTCCACGGGAAAGATCGCGCCCGACAACGCCCACATGGGAAGGAGCACGAGGTTCATCACGGCGTGAAAGCCCTGCGTCGTCTCGCTCTTCCAGGCAAACGCAACGCCGATTCCCGTCATCATCACCGTCGTCACGGCCAGCGCCGCCAGCAGGGCGGCAAGGCTCCCGGGCGAAGGCCAGTGCGCCCAGACAGGCGGCGCGAGAAGCAGCACTGCTGCCTGCAGAAAGGCGATGATCGAGCCGCCCAGCACCTTGCCCATCGCGATCGACCAGCGCGAAGCGGGCGACACCAGCACCGACTGGAGCCAGCCCTCATTCCGGTCGTCGATCACGGAAATGCTCGAAAAGACGGCGGTGAAGAGGGCGACCATGGTCATCATGCCCGGCAGGAGAAACAGGCCGTAGCCGCCGCGGATCGGCTGCGAAGGATGCGCGAAGTAGTTCGAGAAGCCCAGGCCGAGGAAGGCCCAGAGCATCAGCGGCGTCCCGATCGCGGCGGCGATGCGCGTCGGCTGGCGGCGGAATCGCACCAGTTCTCGCCACAGGATCGTCCACATCACGGAGGAACCTGATACGCGCATCGCCTCGCCGCGCAGCGCGGCGCCCTCCGAAGTCTCCGCGATGGCTGTCGAACTGGCTGCCGCCTGTGTCATTGCGCCGGGCCTCTCTGCACTTTCGTCACTGGGCGCGGCTCGCGCCGCAGCAAAGGGTAAGGCGCATCCTCGTCCGCGCCTACGAGACGGTCCCGGTCGGAGCCGAGGTAGCGCCCGCGTCGTGCGTCCAGCCCGCATCGAGCGCCGCCCCCGTGAAGCTCGCGAAGACATCCGCAAGTGTCGGCGGGGCAAGCGTGAACGCGACGTGAGCGGAAGCGAGGGCCGCGGCTGTCGCCGCCCCGCCATCATCATCATCGACGGCGGCGCTCCAGTGTGAGCCGATCCTTCGCCACGGCGACCCGACGTCGATCGCGGGCTGCTCGGCGCTGTGGACCGTAACAAACACTCCGCCGAGGCTGCGGCGCAGTTCCGAAGGAGGGCCGTCCGCCACGATGCGGCCCTCGTGGATGAAGACGGCGCGATCGCAGCGGTCCGCCTCGTCGATCAGGTGCGTGCTCATGAGCAGCGTCATGCCCTCATCGCGTCGCCGAGCCTCGATGGCATTCAGGAAGGATTGGCGCGCCGCCGGATCAAGGCCGACGGTCGGCTCGTCGAGCAGAAGCAGACGCGGGCGATGCAGCAGGGCGCGGGCGAGGTCGGCGCGTCGCTTCAGCCCGCCCGAAAGCGCCTTGACCAGAGTGGTGCGCCGGTCCGCGAGCGCAGCGCGTTCAAGTTCCTCTTCGATGCGCGCCCCTGCCGCCGCGCCGCGCAGCCCGTACAGCCCTGCCTGGCACCGGAGGTTCTCCTCGACAGTGAGGTGCGGATCAAGAGCACTGGTCTGAAAGACGACGCTCAGGCGGGCGCGGAAGGCGGCCGGATCGGTCAGGCCGTCCACCGCGAGCCGCCCCGACGCGGGCCGCATAAGACCGCAGATCAGCCGCATGAGCGTGGACTTGCCGCTGCCGTTGGGTCCAAGCAGCGCGACGGACTCACCCTGATTCACGCGTATCGAGATGCCCTTGAGGGCCTCGTGTGCGGTGCGGCCGCGCGCGGCAGGATAAGAGAATCGCAGGTCCGCGAGATCGAGCACCGCGTGCGGCGATGAAGGCGCCGGCGACTTCGCGTGCAGCGAAGGCCCGGCGCGGCGGGCATCTTCTGAGTGGGTATTCACGTCGAGAGCCATCGGGGCAGAACCACCGCATCGATGACCATCACGCACAGCAGGATCGGCAGGTAGGTGATGGTGTAGAAGAACATCCGGCGCGCCGCAACGCGGGACGCCTGCACCGCCGCCGCCGCCGCGAAGTACAGCTGACCAGCGCCGAGGAGAATTGCGGCAAGGAGATAGACCGGCCCGACCATCCCGAGCACGCCCGGCAGCAGCGATGTCGGAACCAGCACCACGCTCCAGCTCAGAAGGCTCGCGCCCGTTCGCGCTCCGCTCCCGTCCGTGACGGGAAGCACCGGTATGCCGGCGAGGGCGTACTCGTCGCGGTAGTACCACGCGATCGCAAGGAAATGCGGCAACTGCCAGACAAACATGATGAGAAAGAGCGTCCAGCCGCGCGAGTCGATCGAGCCCGTGGCCGCAGCCCACCCGATGAGCGGCGGCAGGGCGCCGGGGACGGCGCCGACCAGCGTGGACGTCGAGGTGAGCCGCTTCATCGGCGTGTAGACAAGGGCGTAGGTGATGAGCGTTGCGAAGGCGATGAGCGCGGCAAGCGGGCGCCCGGCGAGCCACGCCAACTGCGCCACGCCGCCGACCGCGAGGATCGCACCGAACGCGAGGGCCGACGCAGGATCGAGCCGCCGATCGGCCAGCGGCCGCCTGGCCGTGCGCCGCATCAGACGGTCGGTGTCGCGCTCGAACCACTGGTTCAGGACCGAACCCGCCCCGGCGCACAAGGCAGTCCCGCCGAGCGTATGCAGCAGGATGCCGACGGAATCGATGGGGCGCGGCCCCCATCCCACCGCATACCCGACGGCCGTGGTGATGAGCACGAGGGTGTTGAGGCGGGGCTTGGTCAGTTCGAGAAAGTCGCGCCACGGCGCATTTGCGACATCGCCGCCCGCATCGTGCGGCAGGGGCGCCGCGATGCGCTCACCCACGCCCGCCGGAGCCGTCACGCGCGTCATGCCGCACCTCCGCGCGAAACGTTCAGTCCGCGGGGCGTTGCTCCGCTGAGCAGACGGATTTTCGATGCGTCGATCGGCTCCCGATTCGCCGACTCGGCGCTCTCTCCCGTGGACAGCAGTGACATCGTAATCAGCCACGTTTCAAGAAGCAGAATGGCGCCCACCACGACGTGTGCGGAAACCACGGCCGAAACGCCCAGGTCAAGCACCTGGTCGAGCCGGTCGAGGCGCGTGGTCATCCACCACGAAACGGCGCCGAGCAGGACCTGGATGACGACAGTGGCGATCAGGCCCGCCCCGACCAGCCGCAGCGGGCGCGCCGCGACGTGCATCATGATGATCGAGGCAAGCGCGAGAGCGGCGGCGACAACAGCCAGGGCGCCCAGCACGTGCAGCAGAAGCGCCCAGTCGAAGCCGAAGTGCCGCGTGAGTGCGCCGAAGATCGTCTGCCCGAAGCCAAGCACAAGCAGAGCGATGGCGAGGCGAATCGCGGTCGTTCGCACGCCCTTGGTCATCGCCGCTTCGCAGCGAATCTCGGCGGAATGGTGGTCCTGACGCCGGGCCGCCCTGCGCAGGAGGAAGGCAAGCAGGGCCGCAGCAAGCAGGAACACCTGCGCGGTGAAGGCATGGAACACGGCGAGGACGTCGGCGAAGGTGTGACCGAGCAAGTTGACCATGGTCACCCGCTGCCCGCCGAGTACTCCCTGGATGATCACGAGCGCCAGAACTGCGGCGCCAAGCCACGGAATGGGCCGGCGCTGCGCGAAATCCGGGATCAGGCTCGCCAGGCGCATGACCGGTCCCGACTCTTCCTCATCCGCCGACCAGGTGAAGCCGCACTCCGGGCAGCGGCGGCGGGTCAGCCCCGCGGTCGCGTAGGAACAGTTCGGACACCGGCCGGCGGCAAGGCTCAGGGCCGGCGCGACGCGCGGCGGCTTTCGCCACATCCACAGGCACAGCACGAGCGTCTGAAGGCCGACCAGCGAGCCGATCAGCCTGTGAGCGTGTTCATAGTAGATTCCCCCGACCATCTTGGTGAAGGGGAAGAGGAACATGTTGTAGCCGTAACTCGTCGGCCAGTCAGGAACGGCCAGGCCCGCTTCCCGGGACGTGACAAGGCTGCCGACGGACATGAGGACCAGCGTCGTGAAGACGACGACAACGGCGAGCACCGACTGCGAACGCTCGGTCGAATCCGGGCGCACGGACGGACGCTGCGTCGCACTCGAGCGAAGTGCGCAACCCGCAAGGCCGAAGACCAGCCCGACGACCGCCGTCGCCGCGAGGCTGCCGGGAATCCATGCCCAGTCGGAGAGCGTGACGCGGACAACGCCGGGCTGCTCGGCGGCGCGCGTATGCACGGCCGAGGCAATGAGCAGGCAGTTGACCAGGCCCGCGACCAGCGCGCTGCCCGCGGGAATCGCAACTGATCGCGTCCGCCACCCGATCGTCGCGGCGCCGAGGGCCATGATCGTCAGAAGGAGTGCGAGCAGGACGCGGCTGTCCAGATGCACTTCCGGCAGGCGCGCCACGTAGGCCGCGATCCAGACCAGCGTCGCCAGCAGAAAGCCCAGCGGCAGGGCGCGATCCGGCACCGTCGCCGGCGCATGAGCCGCAAGCCCCGGCGCTTCTCCGCTTGAACTGGATTGCCGCTTGTCACGCAATGCACGACCCGTTTCATGGAACCAGCGTTCGGTGTCCCGCGGCTGACCTGATCAACTCGTCGGCCCTCGCCGCGGTCCGGGGATCACTTCGCACGCGAAGAGCACCCCTCCGCAAAGCCCAAGGGTCGCGGCGCGACAACCCCCTGACATCCCGTTCTTCTCAATGCCCGCGTGGCTCCTCGACACCCTCGGGTAACTCATCCCACTGGGGCAGGTAGTCCTCGCGGCCGCAGTGATGCGCCGCGGGCGAAGCAAACTCATATGGCCCGCGATGCACGACCGGAGTCTCGTGAAAATTCTCATGCCAGGGCGGGCTGGTCGCGTACCACTCGAGCGAGTTGGCTCGCCACGGGTTGGACCCGACCGAGGCGCCGAACTCCATCTCGCGACGACCCCAGGCCATGAACCAGCCGATCCCGAGCACCGCCGTCAGCGCCGAGAGGATCCAGCCGAGGCTCACGTTCGACCACGCGACGATCCGAAACTCGCCCGTCCGCGCACTCTTCCACGTGCGTGAGACCTTCTGATTCGGCAGACGATCCAGCCGGGCGATTTCCGCGATTGAACCGGAGACCATCTGCCTGTGCCGCTCGACGAGCGTGCGTACGTCCTCGGGCAGGGAGGCGATGAGCGCGGCGCTCACCTGCACCTGGTTGTACTTCTTGGGGGAGTTGCGCACGACCTCGGCGAGGGGCGTCGAGGTCCAGGCCACGTTTCCATCCTTCGCGGCCTCATGGAAATCCTTGAAGTTGAGCAGGTAGGCCGTGGCGACGGGCGTCTGGGCCGCCTCTCCCGTGGCCGCGACGCGCAGGATCGGCGAAGCCTCGGTGCGCTCGGGATCAACGGCCATCGGATAGGGCTGCATCGGTGCGCTGATGAAGTCGCGGGCGGAGATGACGTAGGTGGTGCTGTTGGTCCCGATCCACTCCCAGAAGTCGCCCTTGCCGAAGACGGGGAAGAAGAAGAGCGGCAGCGCCAGCACCCAGGCCGCGACCAGCAGGCCCCGGTTGGCCGCCCCGCTCCAGTCCACGCGTGTCGCGGCAAGGACGGTTGCATCGATCAGCGCCATCAGGCACACGACCAGCGCATAGCCCGCAAGCGGTGTGAGCAGCGACCCGTGCTCCGCGAACGACCAGATCCAGGAGACGAGATCCAGCGGCGTCAGTTCAAGCAGCGCGAGAATGAGCGGGTAGATGATGAATCGATTGCCGAAACGCCCCAGCGAGCAGAAGAAATTGATCACGAACGGAATCTGCGACATGCCCAGCATCAGCGCGCCGATCGTCATGAAGATGTTGAGCGGCTGAAGGTGCTCGAGCGAGGGATACTCGAGGATCGTGGCGTAGCGCCGCGGATGGGCGCCGATCCCGACGATGTGCATCACGAAGAAGGTCAGGTTGAAGCCGATGAGCGTGAGCCAGAAGTGCACCACGCCCAGGCGCTGGTTCATGTTCCGCCCGAACATCTTGGGGAACCAGTAGTAGATGCCCGCGAAGATGCCGAAGAGCGACCCGCCGAACAGGACGTAGTGGATGTGCCCGACGATGAAATACGTGTCGTGGAAGTAGATGTCCACGGGCGTGCACGCCATGAAGATCCCGGTCAGCCCGCCGATGACGAACATCGAGACGAAGCCGATCGCGAAGAGCATCGCGGGTGTGTAGTGAATCTGCCCGCCCCAGAGCGTACCCAGCCAGTTGAACGTCTTGATGGCCGAGGGAACCGCGATGAGAATCGTCGAGGCCATGAACGCGGTCCCGAGGATCGGGTTCATGCCCGACGCGAACATGTGATGGCCCCACACGATGTAGCCGAGGAACGCGATCCCCGCCATGGCGAAGACCATCGGCTTGTAGCCGAAGATCGGCTTGCGCGCGAACGTCGCCAGGATGTCGCTGGTCATGCCCATCGAGGGCAGGATCATGATGTAAACCGCCGGATGGCTGTAGAACCAGAAGAGGTGCTGCCACATGAGCGGCTGGCCCGCGTCCAGCGTCGAGGCTGCTTCGCCCGACCGCACCGCCGACGAGATCGTGAAGAACGACGTGCCCACGTGCCGGTCGAAGATCAGCATCAGCAGCGCCGCAGTCAGGACCGGCGTGCTCATCAGGATCAGCACCGAGGTCACGAAGAGGGACCACACCGTCAGAGGCATGCGGAACAGCGTCATGCCCGGCGCGCGCAGGTTGAGGATGGTGGTGAGGTAGTTGATCGAGCCCATGAGGCTGCTCGATCCGACGAGCAGCAGCGCGATGAGCCAGAGCGTCTGTGCCTGTCCCGAGAAAGTCGCAAGGGAGAGAGGCGGGTAACTGGTCCACCCGCCCTGCGCGCCGCCGTAGTAGAAAGCCGCGATCATCACCGCGCCGCCGCTGAGCGCGACCCAGTAGGAGAGCATGTTCAGCAGAGGAAACGCCATGTCCTTCGCCTCGATCTGGAGCGGGATCAGGACGTTGCCGAACGACCCCACGAGCAGCGGGATGATCACGAAGAAGATCATGAACGTCGCGTGCATCGTGAAGAGCATGTTGTAGAAGTCGCCGGTGATGGGCGATGTCTGCGTGGAAGGCTGAAAGAATCGCGAGGAGAAGCCCGGCAGAGGGTTGGCCGGATCGAAGGGCCATGCGATCTGCCACCGCACCGCCAGGGCCAGCAGCCCGCCCACCACCATCAGCAGCAGCGACGTGAACAGGAACTGGATCCCGATCACCTTGTGGTCCATCGAGAACACGTACTTGCGGATGAAGCCGATCTCGTGGTGGTGCGCGTGATTGTGACCGTGCGAAACGTGATCAGCCGGAAGCGTCGTCATGGCGGGGAGGATTCCGAGGGGGCTTGGGGCAGGGGATTGGGGGCTGAGGCCCTGGACTTGAGACTTGAGTCGCCGTGCGCCGCGCGCCGCAGTGGGCCGCAGCGCCGGATTCCGATCAGTAGTAGTCATCCTCACTCGCGGCCTGCTCGGCGGCGGTGATCTTGGACATCACGTGAACGTACGTCTCCCAGGTCTGGCGGTTGAGCCAGGCCTTGACCTGGTCCTCATCCTCGAGGAACTCCTCAAGCCAGGCGGCGCCGTCCTTGGCCAGCGCGTCGGGGTGCACCGGCCCGCTGGGCATCACGATCACCTTGCCGCGCATCGAGTAGTGCTGGAGACCGCACAACTCCGCGCAGACCAGGTCGAAGTACTCGTAGCCCTGCGCCCGCTTCCACGGAACCTCGAACCAGAGGCGCCCGCCGTTCATGCCGGGCACCGCATCGTGCTTGACGCGGAACTCGGGCACGAAGAACGAGTGCAGCACGTCGTTGCTGGTCAGGAGAATCCGCACCGGGCGATCGGCGGGAATGCGCAACTCCGCCTGGATCGTGTAGTCGTCGGCGCCGGGGGGCTGCTCGCCCGTCCAGTTCGCGGGCACGGTCGTGCGATCCACCATCCACGGATCGGCCGTGTTGTTCACCGCGATCGCCTCGGCAAGCCGGTCGGTGTCGCGCGGTCCGAAGCGACCGTCGTTGCCCGGATAGCGGAAGTACCACGCGAACTGCTGAGCGATGCACTCGATCTGCACCGTGTCTTCGGAGGTCGGCGCGTCGAAGCGAATCTCATCCCACGTTCCCTTGCTCAGCGCTGCGATGAGCACGAGGATGATCGACGGCACGATGGTCCACGTCGCCTCGAGCCGGTTGTTGCCGTGAATGAACTTCGCCTTCCCGCCCGGCACGGCACGATAACGGACCGTGAAATACACCAGCACGATCTGCACGGCGATGAAGACGGCGCCGGTCAGCAGCAGGATTCCCCAGTACAGCCGGTCGATGTCGAATCCGACCTCGGTCACGGACCGCCGCAGCGGATGCCAGAGCGAAGGGTCGCCCGCGCCGTACGAGGCCATCGCCGGGGCCGCGGCGAGGGCGAGCATCACACCACCGAACATGGGGAGCACACTTCGCTTCATGATCGCCGCCAGCCTCACTCTCGATGAAACATGCCGCAGACGCCCGCCGCAGGCTCGCTGCGGCAGGCGCTGCTCTCATCCACGTCTGATCCGCCCGTGTTCCAGCATCACTTGGGCGGCTGATAGGTGAAATCCACCGTCGTCGTCCCGCCGTCGCTCACTTCGAAGGCGATCTCCGACTGCACCGGCGTGAACTTGTCGAACTCGTGCCACACCGAAAGCGTGTACTTGCCGGGCGGCAGGTCCTTGATCTCGAACTCGCCGTTCTCATCGCTGACCGCGAAGAACGGATGATCGAAGACCGCGACAAAGGCATTCATCCACGCATGCACCTGGCACTTGAGCCTCATCGGCGGGTCGAACTCGACGTTGTTGAAGGCGACGGTCTTGACCATGCCCTGCACGGGCTGGCCCTCATTGAAACTCGGATTGTTGGCGGCCTTGAGATCGAGGTTGTGTGCCGTCGTGTCCGAGTTCTTCAACTGGAGCTGCTGCCCCTTCATCACCGCCACGACGTGCGGAGTATACTGGCAGCCGACCTGGTCGATGACGGCCGGCTTGCTCGGCACTTCGAACTTGCCCGGCACGGAACCCTTCACGTACACGAGCACGTTGCACAACGTGGCCTTCTCCGTGTTGAAGACGAACGTCTCCTCGACGAGCGGATTCTCCTTGTGCGCCTGGACGCAGAAGTTGTCGCCGCTCACGCGCACCTGCTTGGGCTTGGCCATCTTGCCGTCGAAGTTGATCTTGCCCTTGACCGTCCCGCCCGCCAGCGCGGCGGATGCGCACAATCCCAGTGTGCCTGCGGCCGCGAGCATCCATCCCGTCGAACGTTCCATTGTCTGTCCCTTTCGATCTCGATGTCGTTTCCCTGAAACCATTCGGCGCCGCCGCCGGATTCGCCGAGAGTCCCGGCGAAGCGGCGACAGGCGGGATCGGTACACTCGACCCCGCCATTTTGACGCCCTGCCTGTGCGATTATTCACAAGGCCCGGCGGCCGTGATGATAGGCCCCGTCAATCTCGGGTATAGACCCGACGTTTCGGATTTGTGCATTCTCTCGCATCAATCTCCCGAAACATGCTCTGCCGCAACCGCTTTTCGCCCGCGGCGCCGGAGCATCTCACGGCATTCGTCGCGCCCGGCGCACAGAATCCCTGGCGTGCTTCGCTTGGCGGATGCCCCGGCCGAAGATACCATGTCGCCCCCATGAGCACTGCCCTCCTTCATCACGGCGCTTCCTCCCACGATCACGGCCACGGCCCGACCGAGCCGACCGCCATCGGCCTGCCCAACGTCAAGTTGTGCATGTGGCTCTTCCTCGTCAGCGAAGTCATGTTCTTCGCCGGACTCATCGGGTCTTACATCGTGATCCGCTTCGGCACGGCCGGCTGGCCCAACCCCTACGACATCCTCGCGGTCCGCATCACCGCCTTCAACACCTTTCTGCTCATCTGCTCGTCCGTGACGATGGTCAAGGCCTTCCAGTGGTCCGACGCGGGCAACCGCTCCCGGGCCATGAAGTATCTCGCGGCCACGATCTTCGGCGGAGCGCTGTTCGTCGGCATCCAGGTGTACGAGTATCGGCACCTTCTTCACGCGCCGTCCTCCGCCCTGTTGCACGCGGTCGAGCATGAGATGAACAAGCGGGGTCTGCACGCGGCGCGCGCCGGCGGACACGGCGCTCTCGAACCCGTCGGCGCCGAAGGTCTCCGGATCATCCTCGCCTCGACGGGCATGTCGCCTGAGGAGAAGCAGAACGAGCAGTTGCTCCGTCTGCACAGTGTCCTTGCGGAGGGAAGGCCGAGGGTGAAGAAGACGGCCCCCCCCTCCCAGCAACAGCCGCTGCGCGAGTGGGACCGCCGCGTGCTCGAGGAGACGATTCAACTGGCGGCGCTGTTTCCCGAGGACGACTCGTTCCGCCGCACGATCAGCACCTTCGGCAAGCATCACAACATCTATCCGGAGGGGTTCATCCCAGGCCGGGACAACTTCACCAGCACGTTCTACATCATGACGGGCTTCCACGGGTTTCACGTGGCCGGCGGCGTCGTGGCCCTGATCGTCATCCTCGCCTTCTACGCCCTGCGCCGCGCCGGAACGATGGCCATCGAAGTCGTCGGCCTCTACTGGCACTTCGTTGATCTCGTCTGGATCATCCTCTTCACCATTGTTTACCTCATGTAATCGCACCCGAGTCGAAATCCACCTGCCATGACCACTGCCGTCGCATCCTCTCACCGGGCCGAACACGCTCAGGGCCACAGCCATCACCCAAACTACATCGCCATCTTCATCTGGCTGGTGATCCTCACGGTGATCGAAGTGAGCATCCCGGAACTCGTGCATATCAACGGGCGGGGACATGATCCCTTCACGCCCTCCGTCCTTGCTCCCGACGCCTTCCAGGGTGATGGGGTGAACGAATCCGTCAAGGCCGCCGCGGCGTCCATGGCGCCGAGCGAGCGCTTCCAGGCGGCTGGCTGGGCGACGCGCATCGGCGTGCTGAGCATCCTCGCCCTCATCAAGGCCGCCCTCGTCGGCGCCTTTTTCATGCACCTGCGCTTCGACGGGTGGAAACTGAACCTCATCCTCGCCATGCCCACGGCTCTGTTCGTGTTCATCATCATCATGCTCGCGCCTGACGTGGCGGTGGACTGGCCGCAACTCTACTGACCGCTTCTCCCAACAAAGAGCGTGTACTGGCTTCTGGCCTCTGGCCTGACCATCCTCGGCCTTGCCGGACCGATTCTCACCCTCGTCGGCCTGCCGGGGACGTGGTGGATCATCGCCCTTGCCCTCGTCGCGCAGTGGCTCGCTCCTGAGACGTTCAGCTGGTGGACTCTGGGCCTCTGCGTCATTGCGGCGCTGGCCGGCGAAGCGATCGAGTTTGCCGCGGGCGCCGTCGGTTCGAGAAGCGCAGGCGGAACGCGGTCTTCCAGCATGGGGGCGCTCATGGGCGGCATCATCGGCGCCATAGCCGGCGCCGCCTTTCCGCCCCTCATAGGCGCGATCATCTGGGGCGTCGTCGGCGCCGGCATCGGCGCCATCCTCGGCGAACTCGCCGCGGGCAACCGCAATGTTCGTTCGCAGTTGGCCGTCGGCGGCGGCGCGGCTGCCGGAAAAGCCGTCGGCACGGTCGTGAAATCCGCCATCTGCACCGGCGTCTATGTTGTGATCGTGGCCGCTGCGTTCATACTCTGATCGAGAGCGGAGTCCCTCATGCAACCCCACAGGCAACTCATCTCCAGCGGCACTCTCTGGGAGCGCACCGTCGGCTACAGCCGCGCGGTCCGCATCGGCAACATGGTCTTCGTGTCGGGCACCGTCGCGGCCGACGAGCAGGGCCGCATCCATTCGCCCGACGACGCGGGCCGGCAGGCTGTCTGCATCTTCCAGAAGATCGACGCGTCGCTGCGCCGTGCAGGCGCGTCGCTGCGCGACGTCGTCCGCGTGCGCATCTATCTTGTGGACATGAACGATCTTGAAGCGGTCGGCCGGGCGCATCACGCGGTCTTCGCCCAAGTCCGCCCCGCGAACACAACCGTCGCGGTGGCCGCACTCGCATCGCCGGAGTGCCGCCTCGAAGTCGAGGTCGATGCCGTCATCGCCGAAGGATGATCCTCATCCGGGCAGAAGACGATTCAGCGCGGCGCCCAGCCGCTCATACTCTCTCGGCGCGTTGTAGACCTGCGCGGAGAGGCGCACGAACGTCCGCCGGTCCACCTGCATGAAAGGCACTTCGATCCGATCGCTCTCGTAGAGTCGTGCCTGCAGGGCGCGGGCCTCCTCGATTGTCGGCGGATTGAAGCGGCTGGTGATCTCGATGATCGCCATGGCGCCGTAGTTGCCGTGGTTGTCGGGCACGGGAAGCGAACCGCCGACCGCGTCGGCCACGACGCGGCTCCCCCACCGCGCCAGTGCGAAGTTGTGCGCATGCACGCGCGCCCAGCCCAGTGACGACATGAACTCGATCGCGGCCGGCACGCTCAGGTACGCCGTCGGATCGTCCGTGCCCGTCCAGAAGAACTCCTCCGGGAACATGGAGCCGTAAGAGTGCGACGTCACGACCGGCGCAATGCTCTTCGCCAGGTCCGGGCGGACATAGAGCACAGCCGCCCCCTTCGGCGCACAGACCCACTTGTGCAGATTGCCGGTCCAGAAGTCCGGCTGCATCGCATCCAGGTCGACCGGCAGCATCCCGGGCGCATGCGCCCCATCAACCATGACGAGAATCCCCCGCTCCCGGCACGCCTGCACAACCGGGCGCGCCGGGATGATCATCGCCGTCGGAGAGGTGACCTGGTCGAGAACAACCAGGCGCGTCCGACTGTTGAGTGCGCCGATGATCGCGTTCGCGATCTCATCCGTCGATTCGCGCGGAAACGCGATGGGCAGCCGCACCACACGCGCGCCGGTGCGGTCGGCGATGCGCATGAGCGTCTTGATGATCGCCGGATAGCCGTGCTCGACGATGAGCAGTTCATCGCCGGGCCTGAAGGGCAGCGACTGGACGACGGAGTTGATCGCGTAGGTTGCGTTGGGGACGAAGGCGAGATTGCGGGCGTGCGTTCCCAGCAGCCGCCCCACGGCGGCGAGCGCCGCATCGAGCCGCGCCCGAAGCATGCGATCGAGAAAGAGAACGGGCTGCCGCTCCATCTCGGCCCGCAGGCGCGACTGCGCCTCAAGCACGGGCCTTGGCGTGGCGCCGAATGAACCATGATTGAGAAACGTCACTTCGGGGTCGAGCGTCCAGTTGGCGCGCGCCTCGTTCCAGTCGTTTCCCCAGAGTGGATTGTCCATGTGTCGTACCCTGCGCCTCACTTGCCTGCCATCACGCCCACGATGAGGCTCCGAGAGTCGTGGAGTGAGTGACGCTCGCATTACTCCGTGGATGCTGGAACCCCGTCGCGCCGCCAGGCGATGTTCGGCCGCGCTGCTCGCGCGCCGGCAATCGCCTCAGTGTTCCAGCAGCCGATCCAGTGCTGAGGAGACACTTCGTGCAGGCGGTACTCGTCGTGCCCCGGCCGCTGGACGAGGTTCTCGGGCGGATCGTGCTCCGGCCACCACGGCCGCACGCCTTCGCCGAGCCGCTCGAACTCCGCCGGGTCGTCGATCACATCGCGGATGGTGCCGAGGCGGTCCTGCGGGGCGTCGAGCCGGGGCATCGAGCGCAGCAGGCCGCGCGTGTAGGGATGCCGCGGCTCGTTGAAGAGATCATCGACGCGCGCGTACTCGACGACGCGGCCGGCGTACATGACACACACGACGTCGCTGTTCTCCGCCACCACGCCGAGGTTGTGGCTGATGAGCATCATCGCCATGCGCTTCGTCCGCTTGAGATCGTCAAGCAGGTCGAGAATCTGAGCCTGGATCGTCACGTCGAGGGCCGTCGTCGGCTCATCGGCCAGCAGAAGGCGCGGCCGGCACGCCAGCGCCATGGCGATCATCACGCGCTGGCGCATGCCGCCTGAAAACTCGTGCGGATAATCTCGGAGGCGCCGTGCGCCGCCCGCGATCCCCACGTCTGCCAGGGCCTGGGCCGCGATCTCTCTCGCCTCGGCCCGGTGCACCCTCTGATGCAGGAGAATCGCCTCGATGATCTGGTCGCCGATCGTGTAGACGGGGTTCAGGCTCGTCATCGGCTCCTGGAAGATCATGGCGATCTGCGCGCCGCGCACCTCGCGCATCTCGCGCGGCGTCAGGCTCAGCAGGTCCCGACCGCCGAAGAGGATCGCGCCGCGATCGATGCGGCCCGGCGGCGAGGGGATGAGTTGAAGGATGCTCATCGCCGTCACGGACTTGCCGCATCCCGACTCGCCAACCACGGCCAGCGTCTGGTTCGGGTAGATGCTCAGGTGCGCGCCGTTGACGGCAACGATGCGCGGATTGGCGCCGTTGTCGAAAGAGACCGCCAGGTCGGCGACTTCGAGCAGGGGCTGCTCGTCCTGCTCGACGGACATCGCCGCGTCGAGAGGCTGCGGACCCGGATTCGTGAGAACCGCAAGAGGCACGACTCCTCAGACCTCCCGGACGGCATACCTGGGCGCCCGACCTTCGAGCACTTCCCAGACATCGTACACCACCGCGCTCATGCGTTTCATGGCGGAGCGCGTCCGGCCGGCGATGTGGGGGGTAAGGTGCGCATTGGGAATCGCGAGCAGAGGGTCACCGGCTTCGACCGGCTCAGGCTCGTGCACGTCCAGCCGCGCCTGCGCGCGGGGGTGCGCCGCGAGAAACGCCGCCAGTGCTGCCGAGTCGATGACGAAGCCGCGCGACGTGTTGATGAGCAGGACGCCTTCGCGCATCATCCTCAACTCGCGCTCGCCGATGAGGTTCCGGTTGCCCGGCCGGCCGTCGACGTGGATCGTCAGCACGTCGGCGGCGCGCAGGAGGCTCTCGCGGTCAACAGGCTCGGCGCCGAACCGCTTCGCGGCGGGAATGTCGAGCAGGTCGTGGTAGATGATCCTCATTCCAAAAGCGCCGCCGACGGCCGCGATGCGCCTGCCGATGCGGCCGAGGCCGAGGATGCCCAGGGTCAGTTCATCGAGTTGACGCTGCGCCTCAAGTTCATCGCGCCACCGGCGCCAGCACTCGGCATCGACCGCCTGCTGCACGCGCCTTCGCGGCCGCAGGGCATCGAGCATCTCGGCAAAGACGAACTCGACGACCGCCTCGGTGTTGGCGTCGGGCGCGTTGACGACCACGACGCCGCGCTGCGCGCACGCCCGCAGGTCAATGTTGTCCACTCCGACGCCGGCGCGGGCCACCACGCGCAGCCGCGGCGCCGCATCGAGCAGCGCGGCGTTCACCCGGGTGTAGGTGCGCACGACCAGGCCGTCCGCCTCCGCCAGCCGTGCGGCAAGGGCTGCGTCGTCGTGGCGGCAGACGATGAGGTTGACGCGCGCGGCCAGCCACGCCGCGGCTTCGGCGTCGAGGTGCTCGGTCTGGATCACGTTGAATCGCGGCGTGGTCATGGCGGCGACTGGCCGGGGATCAATCGGCCTGCACTTCCTCCGGTCGCCGGCGAATCACCAGCGCGGTTCGATCATCATCCGCATTCCGCTGCCCGCAATGCGCGTTCACCGCTGACACGACGCTTCTCAGAATCTCCGCAGCGCTGCAACCTTCGCCTTCGCGGATGATCCGGACAATCGCCTCGTTGCCGAACGGCCGGCCGTCGGCGTCGGCCGCCTCGAAGAAGCCGTCGGAGAGCACGGCATACACGTCACCGGGCGCGAGCATCGCCTCGCCGAGTTCCACACCTTCCACATCGCCATGATCGACGATGCCCAGGGGCAGGCCATTCGCCTCGCTGAGGTCCGCCGCTCCCGACGCCGTGTGCAAGTGCAGCAGCGGTCCCTGCCCGGCGGAGTGGTACTCGATGCGATGAGCATCAGAGTCCAGCCGGGCGAGAAAGGCCGTAATGAAGCGCCCGGGGGGCAGGTCTTCACAGAGCTGGGCGTTGATGTGCCGCACGGCCTGCCCGATGCCCACGCCGCAGCGCATCGCCACTCGCACCATCGCGCGGGCCTGGGTCACGCTCAGCGCCGGGCCCAGGCCATGCCCCGTGGCATCGGCGATGAAGAGCACCGTGCCCGAACCCGGCACGCCGAACACGTCGCACGCGTCGCCTCCGGTCTCCTCTGCGGGCTGAAGATGCACCGCGATCTCGTAGCCTCGCGGCTGCGGTACGTGCGTCGGCCAGGTTGCCTCCTGCATGCGCTGGGCAAGGGCGACGTCGGCGTCGAGTTTCTCCTGCCGCAACTTCGCCGCGAAGAGCGCCGCCCGCTGAAGCGCCACCGCCGCCTGCATCCCCAGCGCCTCGGCGATGAACTCGTCTGCGGCGGTAAACGTCCCGCCCACCTTGTTGAGCACCTGCGCCACGCCGACGATTGACCCGTCCGTCGCCACGAGCGGAACACACAGCAGGTTGCGCGTCCGATAGCCCGTCCGCCGGTCGACTTCCGGCGTGAATCGCGGGTCGGCGTAGCAGTCGGGGACATTGATGAGGCGCCGCGTGGTGCAGCACTCGCCCGCCAGCCCGCGCTCGACCTTGAATCGAAACTCCCGCCGCGCCGAGTCATCCAGACCATGCGCCACGCGCGTATACAACTCGTTCGTTGCGGCGTCGAACTGAAAGACGGTTGCCCGCTCCGCCCCGAGCAGGTCGCGCAGGGCGTCAATGATCAGGCCGAGTATCTCCTCGACGTCCGACGTTCCGCCGAGTCGCCGGGCGACTTCGAGGACGCGCATGAGCGGCTCGGACGCGGGCGCCGGGACCGGTCGATCACCGGTCTGGTCGGGTAGAGATGTCGGCGTTGGCGTGCTCATGGCGTTTGCGGGCAATACTGTTGTGCGCGGCGCCGGACGGTCGATTCGTTAGTGGCTCAATACTACGGACCCCGCCCCCGCCGCGTGCAGACTCACGCCACACCAAGGATTGCTCCATGTCGATCGCCACGATTGCCCCATCCGCGCTCCGCCGAGGCGCACTCCTGCTTGTCGCCGGCGCCGCGCTCGCGCTGACAGGCTGTCGCACCACGAAGACCGTTGAAATCCAGCCGATGCAGCCGACCAAGGACTACACCCGGCCCCTGCCGCCGGGGGTCAACCCGCTGCGCCTCGTCACCGACCAGGCCCGTTACCGCCGCCTGCTCGAAGCGTCCTACGCCGGCAACGATCCGCTCCTCGTCGAGGCCGCCGCACGCAGCGCCGAGTGGTTCCGCAAGCCCTCCGCGAAGAACCACTTCCCCATCGCCGGCGTCTCCTTCGACCGGGCCAAGGCGAGCATCGACGCCCTCGTCGAAGTCCTCCGCTCCTATCCCACGCAGGAGCAGTACATCTCCGCTGTCATGGAGAAGTTCGACCTCTACGAATCCGTCGGGTGGGACGGCAGCGGCGAAGTGCTCTTCACCGGCTACTGCGCCATGGACTTCGACGCCAGCAAGACCCGCAGCGCCGAGTTCAACTTCCCCCTCTACAGCCGACCGGCCGACCTCGTCGTCGATGAGATCACGGGCAAGGTGCAGGGCCAGCGCGTCGGCAACACGCTCCGCCCCTATCCCACACGCCGCGAAATCGAAGAGAGCGGCATGCTCAAGGGGACTGAGATCGTCTGGGTCCGCAGCCCCCTCGACGCCTACTTCATCCAGGTCAACGGCTCAGCCAAACTCTGGCTCGCCGAGGGCGGGGTCATGTACCTGGGCTACAGCGGGACCAACGGCCGGCAATACACCGGCCTCGGCGCCACCATGATCAAGCGCCGCATCGTCGATCCCAGCCGCGTCGGCCTGCCCTTCATCCGCGATTACTACAAGAGCCACCCGCAGGAAGTCCTCGACATGATCCGCGAGAACGACCGCTACGTCTTCTTCACGGCCTACGAATCGGGCAAGTGGCCGGCGGGTTCGCTCGGCTTCCGCGTCACCGAGAGACGCACGATCGCCACGGACAAGGAAGTCTTCCCGCGCGGCGGGGCGGTGATTGTCGATACGCGCATCCCCACCTTCGGCCGGACCTTCCAGCCCTTCACGCAGATGATGTTCGACCAGGACACGGGCGGGGCGATCAAGGCCCCCGGACGCGGCGACCTCTACATGGGCGAAGGCGCCGCCGCCGGCCTCATCGCCGGCCGACAGTACCAGGAAGGCCGCCTCTACTATCTCTTCCTCAAAGAGGCGGCCAAGCAGTAGCGCGCCGAACGGCGTTCCCATCATCGCAACGCGATGAACCGAGCCCCGACCGTGAGGGAGGGCCTTCGCCCTTCGCCGGCCCTTCGCACGACCGACCGCCTCGTGTCGCCTTCACGAGACCTGTTTCTCATACATCCGCAGCGCTCGGATAGCATGAGCCCAAGCGAGATATGACACTCGACCGGACAGTTGACTCTCCTGCAGGAGTTCAACGAGCCTTGACGCCCCCTTGTGGATGCGCTGGTCATGCGCCAACCCAAACGCCGCAGGGCACTCCATGAACCACTCCAGGATGTGGCCTTGACAGGTGATGGATGCATCGATCGACTGAGCGGACGACTGCATCGCAGAAGTGCGGAGCGGGGCCGCCTTGAGTGCCCTCGTCCAGGTTCCGCTTGTGTCATCGAAGTCGCGCCACTCCAGTTCGATCTCATGCAACAGCCGATCCCGAACGTCTGAGAGCGTACTTGATCTCGCACGCCCGGATCCTGACGCCAATGCCACGGCAAGTGCCTGAAGTCGGTGGATCCCGAAGCAAGACGGATCCGATTCCCGTCGCGCCAAGAGCAGTTCCAGCAGCCGATCCAGGTCTCCCCGGCCCCCCAGACGACTTTCCCATCGAGTGGGGAGACCGCTCCTGAGCACGAGAGGAATCAGCCAGCTCCCGTCGATGAAAGGGTGGTATTCCCGCGTGAGCGATTCGATCATCTCCAACGCTGAAATCGGAACGCGCATCGGCGGCGTTCGCACAATCATCTCCCGGAAATCCTGATCAGGCAGGGAAGTGGAGAGGAGATAAAGGAACTGTCCGTAATGCGCCTCGAAGACCGTGCGCTCACCGACCCGGCTCCCGGAGCGGAACCGCCAGCCAGACAGACATCGCTCCAGCAGCGGAAGTCCGAATGCGGGCTCGCATGCCGCTTTCTCGCAAAGCCACCTCCGTCAGCCCGCTCGAGCGTCTGACTCGGGGTCGCGAATGAGAGAATCAGTTCCCCTGCGTCAGCGTCTCCCGACTACCGGCTGGAACTCCGCGCGTGGCGAGGAACTCCTCGACTAACTTGCCGGGCTCGCCTGAGGCAACACGGTAGGTCGTGCCCGTTCGTTCGTCGCCGACACGGGTGCCCGGCGGGAGTGACTGCCAGAGCGAAAAGACGGAGTCCTCGATTCCGGCGTTCACTCGCAGGACGCGAGATTCGCCGTCGAGGACCACCTGCATTCGCCACTCGTGGACATCGGGAAGATCCTCGATCGAAACGACCGGATGAGATCGCTTGATGCCGTCAATCACGAACCAGTGTCCTTGCGACGCCTGAGCGACCTCCGTCGCCTGATACTCGATGAGGAGCGCGCCTTCAGCCGTGCGATACTCCTGCCGCAGCGGAACAAATCCCCGGGCGTGATCCAGCCACACCGTCATGCGCGGCGGCGCGCCCTCGGACTCAACAAGATCGATCACATGGCACAGGTGTCCGTCGAGGTTCTCGAGCGCAGGCCGAACCACGGCACGCTCGCCGGCAAGAAGGGACTCGAGGCTCTCATCGCCGCGCCCGTCCTGCCCCGGCTCCGCCGGACAGGAGAGATTGAAGGTGAAGAACATCCTGTGCATCATCGGAGACCGGTGATAGGCTTTGTCACCATTCGTCAGCACCAGGTCTCGCGGGTAGGCCGGATAGACCGCAGCGGTGGGCGACTTCCCTTCGGGATGCACGAACTGCGTCGAAGCCTCGCCGTCCCATGCCAGCCATCGCTCGACGGCGCGCTCTCCTCCGGCGAGAGTCTCCATCGAGAGAAACCGGCTGCCCTTGATCGCGAACTCCGTCGTGTGCAGCGGAATCATGCTGGGGCCGCTTCCGCGGTTGAGCGTAACATCAAACGCGACGCGCAGATCTTGAATGTTCCCGGAGGCCTGACGCACCTGAGCCAGAATCTCGCCCTTGCTCAGAGGCTCCTGCGCCGCCACGACTCCTGATGCCGAAACCTGGAATGCCATCGCGAGAGCAATGCCCAAGCATCTTGTAGAAAACGTTGCCATCATGGTTGAGTCTCCTTTGCCGTAGATTCCCGGTCAGCACGCAGATGACCAGGACCTGCGCGCGATGCCTACCCTACTTCATTTCAGCGTGTCGCAGTCGTTGTTGAACTGGTCAGACCAGGTGCACGCGCTGCAACCCCCGCCATCGCTGTGCCCGAAGTCGGTCGCGAATGGAACGCCGCTGGAGGGCGGCGCCAAGGACGCAGGCTCCCTCGCATTCGAACTTCCACCGCTCGAAAACATCACCAGAGAGCCGAGAAGCAACGTGCCGATTCGAAGCGAGCGTCTTGTCATGCAGCACCCCCTTCGATCTTCATGCAATTGAGTGTACCCTATCTTTCGGGTGCCTGACAAGGGTAGGATGCAGAAAAATCGGAAAAAGAAAACACAGATTCTTGCTGTTCAATGGGCCGAGAGCAGGGCGTTGGCATAGATTTTGCTCGCGTTCCCAGCGCTCCGCACGCTCATGAATCCTGCCGGAGGATCGAAGCCAGGCAATGAAGCGGCTGGCTCGGGCGGCATCAGGCAGCCGCCGCCCGCTGTTTGCGGTACACTGACTCATCAGGAGGATCAGATGCACCGCTTTCACCGCTTCTTCGCTTACTGCGCTTTGGCCGTCGGCGTGAATCATGGATCGCCCTGCACTTCCGCCATCGCCCGGCAGGACGGCCCGTCCGGCTCACCGCCCGCTGCGCCAGCGGCTGCACCGGAGCCCGACCGCGCCCAACTCGAACGCGACTTCGCCTCGCTCCTCTCCAACTCCCAACTCGTCGGCTGCTTCACGACCGGCAGCCAGAGGACCGATGCCCCGCTGAGCGAAGACCACTACACCCTCGGCACAGTCGCGAAGATCCCGGACTCAGACGACCTCTGGCGCTTCGAGGCCCGCATCCAGTACGGCGAGCACGACGTGACCGTCCCGCTCATCCTCGCCGTCAAGTGGGCCGGCGACACGCCCGTCATCACGCTCACTGACTATTTCGTGCCGGGAATGGGCCGCTTCACGGCGCGCGT
The DNA here is from genome assembly GCA_900696685.1 of uncultured Planctomycetota bacterium. Classification (GTDB taxonomy): domain Bacteria; phylum Planctomycetota; class Phycisphaerae; order Phycisphaerales; family UBA5793; genus UBA5793. The sequence goes on along the minus strand of CAADHA010000071.1, from coordinate 1,305 downwards.
GCTCTTCTACAACGGCGAATATGCCGGCACGTGGAGCGGCGGCGATCACGGCGGACAGATGTTCGGCCGCGTCCAACGCTCCAGGCCGGCAGGCGGCGACGCACCCGCCAACCCCGGCGCGACCACTGATAATGAACAGCCCGCCGCCCTCTGGCCCTCCTTCCGCGGTCCCTTCGCGCGCGGCTACGACGACAGCCATCCTCTCCCCACCGCATGGAACATCGAGACCGGCGAGAACATCCTTTGGAAAACCCCCATCGACGGCCTCGCACATTCCTCGCCCGTCATACACGGCGATCGCATCTACCTCACCACCGCGACCAAGGAAGGTGATGCCGAGTTGCGCGTCGGACTCTACGGCTCAGTCCAGCCCGTGCAGGATGACTCCGTCCACCAGTTAAAGGTTCTTTGCCTCAGCCGCGCCGACGGTTCGATCCTCTGGCAGAAGACCGCGTGCGAAGGCGTGCCCGAGATCAAGCGCCACCCCAAGGGCAGCCACGCCGCGTCCACCCCCGCGACCGACGGCCGCCACGTCGTCGCCTTCTTCGGCTCCGAGGGCCTCTATTGCTACACCGCCGACGGCGAACTCAAGTGGTCCAAGGACTTCGGTACGCTCGACTCGGGCTTCTTCATGATGCCCGATGCGCAGTGGGGCTTCGCCTCCTCGCCCGTCATCTTCGAGGACAAGGTCATCGTGCAGTGCGATGTGCAGGAAGGCTCATTCGTCGCCGCCCTCGACCTCGCCACCGGCGAAGAGGTCTGGCGCACTCCGCGCGAGGAAGAGCCCACCTGGTCCACGCCCACGATCCACGTCGGCGTGAGCCGCACGCAGGTCATCTGCAACGGCTGGAAGCACATCGGCGGCTACGACCTGCTCACCGGCCGCGAATTGTGGAAAATCGTCGGCGGAGGCGACATCCCCGTCCCCACTCCCGTCGTCGCCGGCGAACTCATCTACATCACCAACGCGCACGGCCGCATGTCGCCGATCCTCGCCATCCGCACCGGCGCCGAGGGCACGCTGGAAATGCCCGCCGACGGCGCCGGCAACCGGCACATCGCCTGGGCCTACAGCCGCGGCGGCAACTACATGCAGACGCCCATCCTCTACAAGGGCCTCGCCTACTTCTGCTCCGACGCCGGCATCCTCTCCTGTTTTGACGCCCAGACCGGCGAGCGCCACTACCGCGAGCGCCTCGGCGAAGGCCGCGCGGGCTTCACCAGTTCACCCGTGGCCGGCGATGACAAACTCTACTTCACCAGCGAAGAAGGCCAGGTCCACATCATCCGCCCCGGCATTACATT
>CAADHA010000070.1 GCA_900696685.1 uncultured Planctomycetota bacterium | reverse complement strand
TCGTCAGCGCCGCGAGTGCGGAGCGCAGGGACATTCTCAATGAGCAGCCTGGCGGGTCTACATGCCCGAATAAGCCGCAGGAACTCGAACCACAATCCTGATCGTTCACCGCTGATACCCTCGCCTTTCCCGGCGCATGAAATGTCCTGACAAGGAAAGCCGCCCGTCCACAGTTGCTCGTCGTCCGGCCAACCCGCCATGAGGCGCGCCAACTCGAATCCGCCGATGCCCGCGAAGAAGTGGCAGACTGTGAAGCCGTCCAGGTCCGCCGGCTGGACCTCCACGATGCTGCGATCATCGACCCGACCGGCGCCGAGCCGGCCGCGAGCGATGTTGCGGCGCAACGCTGCGCAGGCGAACGGCTCGATGTCGTTGTAATACACCCCCCTCATGCCGCCTCCGTGTAGCGCTTCATGTTCGCGCACGTCCAGCACCCGGCGCGCCGGCCCGTGCGCAGGTCGGTCGAGGTCAGAATCACCACGCGCCCGCAATCGCACTGGCATCGGAACCGCTTGGTGCGCGCCTTGCGTTTGCCCTGCGGCAGGCGGCGCAGCACCGTCGCGCGGCCGTAGCGTTCACCAGCGCGGACGGGGCGCGGCCGTTGAGGCGGCGCGGCCTGTCCAATGGACCGAAGATACGCGCGCTTCTTTTGCACCGTCGCGTGGTAGATGCGGTTGTATTCTGACTGCTTGGGGTTGGCGGGAACGTAGGGGCCGATCTGGCGCAGAGCGAGCATGACCATGTTGAAGGTCGCGGGCCGCATGGCCTTGTGCCCGTTGAGCCACTTGAAAATGCAGTCGTGGCAGACGCCCGCCGCGCGCGCGACGCGGCGCACTCGGGCGGCGTAGAGGTCGCGGGCGATCTGCGCGTGCGCGATGGGGTCGAAGGGGATGGTCATACCTGCGCCCCCTCGCGCTTCTTGCGCGCGATCTCGACGAGCATCTTCGTCGCCTCAGACGGAGACACGTCGGTCGGGTATCCGGCTCGGCTCAGCGCCTTCGCCATGGCGTAGGAGCACAGGCCGCGCTCGCGGCGCGTCAGAATCTCGCCGATGAGTTTGCTCGCCTCGCCGAACTTCATGCGGCTCGCGTCGATGCCCTGGCTCGCCAGCATGGAGACCATGCGGTCGCTCGGCCGCTTGACGCGATCCCAGCCATACAGCCGCTCCGGCTCGATCTGCAGCACGTCGAATGGATCGACTTCCTGCATGGAGTAGTCGGCGACGCTGACGACGCGCCGGCGCGCCTCCATCTCGCGGCGCCGGGCGTCTTCGTGCTGCTTCTTCGCCTCGGCCGCGGCCTCGGCCAGCGCCGTCTCCACGTCCATGCCGGCGGATTCGGCAATCTTCTTGTCGGCCAGCGCCACCACTTCGTCGGTGTACTTGCCGCCGAGAATGTCAGCGCACGAGACGAGTTTGTGGCGGCCGGCATTGCCCGCGAAGTCGAGCACTTCGACATGCGGCTTGGCGCTGTCGGCGATCGCGCTCCGCCTCGCGTCCGCCGTCTCCGGCCCGTCGATAAGTCCGGGCAGGGGGCGCGTGCCGCGGCCGACCATCTGCGCGTAGAGGCTGCGGCTCTTGGTGGGGCGGGCGATCACGACACACTCGATGCCCGGCTCGTCGTAGCCCTCCGTCGCCACGCCGACGTTGCACAGGCGGTTGAACGCGCCGTCGCGGAAGTCGCGGAACATCTGCGCGCGCACGTCTTTGGGCGTCTCGCCGCACACCCAGCGGGCCGAGCCTTCGTCGTGCCGGTTGAGAATCTCCGCCAGCCGCTCCGCCTGCGCGACCGTGGTGGCGAAAATGAGCGTCTTCTTTCCGCCGCAGAAGTCGGCGACCGGCGACGCGACCTTGTGCAGGTTCTCCTCATCCTCCATGACTGCCGCGAGTTGGCCCTGGTTGAAGTCGCCGGCGGTGGTCTTGATGTCGGCGAAGTCGAGGCTGTTGACCTGCACTATGCGCTGGCGCACGGGCACCAGCCATCCGTCGCGCACGGCGTCGTGGATTTCGTAGTTGAACGCCACCACGTCGAATATCTGGCCCAGCGCCTCCTCGTCAGCGCGGTCGGGCGTGGCGGTGACGCCGAGTATCTTCACCTCGGGGTTGCCGTCGGTGAAGTGCTTGATTGCTTTGCGGTACGACTTGGCGCAGTTGTGGACTAAGAATCCGTTGGCGAAGTAGTTGTGGTTTTCCTCAACCTCAAGATTGTAGACGAAACCGTCTGGACACAGGCCGCCAAATCGTCCATCACGTCCTGGTTCCAAAATCTCAACACGGTCCACCCCAACCCATTCAAGACGGCGGTCTTGCGTTGGTCGAGAAACCTCCACTTCTTGGTTCGATGCGAGTGGCCGTCGATCTCGACGGCTAACTTTACCTTGGGGTCGGCGAGGTCCACTTTGTAGCACGTTGGCAGCGACTGAAACCGCCCCTTCACCGTTGCGGTGGGAATCGGATACTCCATTGCCAGACCTGTTGCATTTGCCATTATCATCTGAGGCGTGGTCGGCTGGCCATTGCCGCCCCTGGCCAGAAATGTGCGCCCGCGCATCGCCTTGGACACCTTCGCCCTGGTTTCGGGTCGCTTCATCGGATTGCGAATTTTCATGCGATGCGACGCATGAGCACGATTGGTTCGCGCCATCGTCCTTTGGCTGATCGCTCGGACAAGGTTTGTTTTGCACTTCTCTGAGCAATACACCCGACCGGCGCGCACTCGCTCTCTGTCTCGCCTCCCGTTGCATGTGACGATCTTGCCGCACTGCGCGCATGGAAGCATGTCCGTCTTGCGGACGTTCTCGGCCCACCACTTCGCCTTGCACTCCCTGGAGCAGTACACAGGGAAATACTTGGCCGCCGCGCCGGTGCCCTGGCTGCTCTTGGTTTGGTAGGGTTGTGAGCACTGACGACAACGAAGGATCGGAAGTGTTTTTGGCATAGAGCACTGCGTCCGAAGGATTGAGCGTCGCGGCCGGCACATAGCCGCGATGCGTGAGGATTGGATGGTCGGGCGTGCAAATCAACCTGTGGCCGTCAGACATTTTGGCCACTACAAGATGACGGCAGCGATGCTTGAACGTGTGGGTGATGCGCCGGGTTTCGATCTCGCCGGTGTTGTGGTTGAACGATCGCACCATGTCGCCGATGCCCAGTTGCTCGATGGGAACGCCGTCGATCAGGGTGCCCGCGACAAAACAAGCATGGTGCGCCTCGTCGATGATGATGGTCGTGAACTCGCGCGGATCGAAGCGCTTGACGCGATTGATGAGCGTCTGCACGCTGGCGACCACGCCGCGCGTGCGCCCGAGCAGCCCGCCTTCGTCGGCGCGCTCCTCGGCCATCTCGATCTCGGGGCGCTCGCCCGTGACGGCCTCGATCTTGGCCTGCGCCTGGCGTATCAGTTCCTCGCGGTGGGCGATGACCATGTAGCGACCGCACCGCCGC
>CAADHA010000069.1 GCA_900696685.1 uncultured Planctomycetota bacterium | reverse complement strand
CGTGCGACCTCGCCGGTGCTCTTGCCCTGGCCGAGCAGCGTGGCCGCCTGCAGCCGCCGCGCCTCCAGTTCCGCCGGAGTTCCCTTGGTTCGCATGCCAGTGCATCGGCATAAACGCGCAATCGTCTATAGCTGCGCAGAGATCAATAGTGCTGAAGCAGGCCGAACTGATTCAGGTGGGGCAGCGCTTTCAAAGTCCCCTCCGCTTTGAAAGAAGCGTAGGCAATTCTTTCAAAGCAGCCCAGCGAATGAAAGCGGCTTTCAGACCCGATCGGTCCCCCCATCCACTCGGTCTCGCGGGAGACGCGGATGCCGTCGGGCTGGGCCAGACCGGACGCCGCGGAGGCAAGAACAAGGATGCACACAACGATCGGACGCTGGGCACGCACGGGATGACCGATAAGTCTGAGTCGAGGCACGAATCGCTCCCTTTGCCTTTACCTATCGAGAGAGGCGCCCACCGGTTTCAGGCGATCGGCCGCAGGACTCTTTGCTCGCTCGGTAATGAGAGTTTGCCATCGCAGGGGCGAGGCGCCCGTGCTCCGCACCTACTTCTTCTCCGTCATCTTCCTGGGCAGTTCCGCCGGGGGCGGGATCTGTTCGACGAGGGAGAGCATGCGGCTGATCGTGCCGCCCTTTTCGCTCTCGTAGACGAGATGCACTTCTCCGGTCCCTTCGATGATGAAGCGGAAGAGGCCGCTGGATTTGCCGCCGATGCCGCCGTCCACCCAGAGGCGGTGCCGCTCATGCTCGACGGGGCTCCAGCGCGCATCGGGCAGGAAGGAACTCACCGAACCCGCCGCGGCGACCTTGGCGCTCGCGCCCGTGCAGGAGAGGCGATCGCGCTGACCGATGCGCTTCTGCCGCGCCATGGCGGTGATGGTCGGGATGATCTTGTCGTTCTTGATTTCGACTGTAACCTCCCACACGTTGGCGCCCAGGGAGCGGACCTGGGTGAGGCCCCACTCCACCTTGGGCATCTCGCGCGCGTGGAACATAGTGAACGCGAAGTTGCGGTGGCAGTCTTCCTCGCTCATCCACGGAGGCGGGACGCGGCTGGACCACTTCTTGCTCCCGCCGATGAGCACCTCGCCGAGGGTCGGATGGTCGAATGGCTTGTAGGGCACGAGCGTCTCGTCGAACTGGAGCAGTTCGGTGAATCGCCTGTCCGCGTCGGGTCCGGGGTGGTCGGTCTGGTAGGCCTTCCAGTCGCTCCAGAGTTCATTCGTGAAGGCGGTGATGCCGAGACCTTCATAGGCCCAGTTCACTTCGCCTCCGTGGACCACGTAGAGGTCGGACCAGATGACCATCTTGCGATAGCCCGGGAGCATGAAGGCGCCTGCATCCTGCAACTGTTCGAGGGCGCGGATGTCCGATGCGGGATAGTTGACGTAGTCGGCGCCGGGCCCGCGGAGGATCATGCCGCCGCTGTTGTGGTAACTCTGGTACGCGGCGATGTTGGGCCTGGTGAGAAGGAAGTCGCGCACGGCGCGGCTTTCAGGGAGCGAGAACGGGTATTCGCCCGAGCCGCCCTGGATGTGGTTGGGCTGCCAGTCGCTGGGCCAGTTGCGGTTGGGGTCGTATCCGCCGATGCCGTCTTCGTTGATGTCGCCGTCGCCGTCGTTGTCGATGCCCTCGGAGCCTGCGGGCGTCCAGCCGCCCGGCTCTTCGTCGGCGGCGACGCGGATCATGAAGCGAGGGTCCTTCGGATCGGGCTTGAAGCGGCCGAGCGGGTCGCGGCGGTACATCTGGGTGATGTGCCCGTCGCCGTCGAGGTCGTCGTAGCCGTCTTCGTCGTAGAGGCCGTCATTGTCGTTGTCGGTCGGCAGAATGCCGCCGCGCAGGTAGTGCGGCGTGGCCGGCTTGTGGAACCACACCTCGCGTCCGTCGGGGTTCTCCATGGGAACGAAGTAGAAGACGCGCTCATCGACCAGTTTCGTCAGCGCCTCGACGCGGCCGTAACTCTTCGTGAGATACCAGATGGAGTAGAGCACGGTCTCAGAGGCCTGGACCTCATTGCCGTGGATGTTGCCGTCGATGAACATTGCGGCCTTGCCCAGTTCCGGCCCCGAGTTTGCGTTGTTGAGCGTGACGCACCAGATGTCGAGCCCGCCGACGCTCTTGCCCAGGGACTGAATGCTCAGCAGGTCGGGATACGCCGCGACCAGCCGGTGCAGCAGGTCGGTCGTCTCCTTGTAGTCGTAGAAGCGGTTAAAAGCGATCTCGACTTTGCCGGGATGCTGGAACTGCGCCGATGTAATCTGCAGCGGAGCAATCACGCCGGTCCCGAGCACCAGCGCGGCCGCTCCCCGTTGCATGAGACTGATCAACCGGTCAGCGCATCGAGAGGTGAACATGATTCGACTCCGGTCTGAGGACGAGTGAAAGACGTTGGGAAGAAGATCGCTCAGGGCGCTTCGAGCGTCACCGTCGTCCCTGACTGCCCGTACTTCTCGCTGTAGAGGGTGATGGTCAGGGCCGAGCCGTCGGCCGCGCGGACGATCCAGCGGAAGTCGTTGCGGCCGCCGCTGCCCGCCACGGACCAGATCTTGCTCACGCGCTGCCCGGACAGGACGTTTTCGACGGGCGTGTCGAGGCGAACCACGAAGGGCCTCGCGCGGCGGTTGCGCACCGCCATGCGCGTGCCGGCGGGCAGGAAGCCGTCGTTCACCAGCGCGGCCTTGATCTCGTAGAGCCCCGGCGCCAGGCGCGTGACCGTCGGGGCGGTCAGCGACACTTTGGGCATCTTTTCGAGGACGTCGAGAATGAAGTCCGCTTGTTTGACGGCAAGCGCATCGAGTTCTTCCGCCGGCGGATTGGTGCGGAAGTAGGGGGCGAAGCCGCCGATCTGCACGCGGCCGAGCTGCGGGTGATCGAAGTCGGTCCAGGAGACGAAGCCGGCGCCCTCGCGTTGTTCGTCGCTGTACGTAAGCCAGCCTTTGTCGCCTTCGGCGCTGACGCGGCCTGCGGGGCGCGCGGGGCGGGCGGTCTCGCCGGACTGCTCGCCGCCGCGCTGGAATCGCCCGCGGCCGCCGCCGGGGCCGGGCTGCGCTTCGCCTCCGCCGGGCGTGGCGCCCGGGTCGGTGCCGCCGGTCGGCCGCGCTGAACCGCCGGCAATCATCTGCCTGTAAAAGGCGATCTGCTCGGGGGGCAATGCGGCGATCTGCTCGAGCGTTACCTCCATACCGCGTGCGCGGGCGGCATCGAGCAGGTCGGAGAAGTCGTCGTTGACCATGCGGCCGCGGCCCGGGCGCTCGCCGCCTTCGCCTTCGCGGCGTTCAGGCGGCGCCGCGTTCTCTTCGGTGCGTTCGCCGCCTTTCTCCGCCGCGGCGGGGCGGCTCCACACCGGAGTTGCGAACGAAGGGATGCCGTACTGCGCGTACGCCCACGCATGGAACGATCCCTCAACCGCGGGGCTGCTGACGTTCACGAGGTCGGTGATCTTCCTGAAGGATTCGCCGACGGCGCGGTAGATGGGCACATCGCCGCCGTCGATGTTGATCGGCGCGCCGCCGTTGAGCGTGCCCTGCCCGCTGGGCGTGTTGTTGAGATTGTCGTGCCGGCCGTACGTGAGAGCGATCGCAATGTTCTGATGCGAGAGAGTGTACTCGAGCAGCGCGAGCGCCTCAGGTTCGGAGAGCGGATACCGCCCCACGCCGTCCTCATGTTCCTGAAAGCCGTGCATGAAGTTGCGGTTGAGATCGACGCCGCCGATGTCGTCTTCGTTGTACTGCCCGTCGCCGTCGTCGTCGATGCCTTCGATCATCACGTAGAACTCGGCGCGCTGGCCTTTCTCGGCGTCCGGGGCGATGTCGAGGCGCGGATCGTCCGGGTCGGCCATGCGGTCGGCCTTCTCGGGGTCGAAGACGCGCATCATGGTGATCAGGCCGTCACCGTTGAGGTCGTTGGGCGGATCTTCGTCGATACGCAAGTCGCGGTCGGCATCGTCGGGCCTGCGGTTGCGCACGATGTCCTGCCTGAGGTCGGCGAAGTAGAGTTCAGCGGCGTCGGGATTGACGCGCGGCACGACGTAAAGCGTGTACCGTCTGAGCAGTTTCGCGGCGCTCGACTCGGCGTCCTCGCCCGCCCGCCTGAGCAGTTCGGCCGCGGCCCGCAGCGCCACTTCGCCGCCCACGAGGTGGTCCCCGTCGAGGCCGGCGGTGAGCAGCAGCGACGGCCGCTTGTCCGGCTCGACCTCGCCGGGCAGGGCGAGGCGGATCGCCCAGAGGGTGCGCCCCTGAAGGCTCTGCCCGATCGCCGTCAGTTGCACCCAGTCGCGGTGGCTGGCCGCGAGCGAGCGGAGTGAGGCGGTGAGCTGGCTGTAGTTGTGATATCCGGCGTCCTGCGTCGCGGCGTCCTGCGCATAGAGCGGCGGGGCGAGCATGGGGCCGGGGGCCAGGAGCAGCAGACCGGAGCAGAGCGAAACGGCGAGCGGAAGGCGAAAGGCCACTGCGAACCTCCTCGCTTGGACGGCCGGCGGGGAGGCCGGCATGAGGAAAAAGAGCGAACGGGCCCACCACGCGGCCGCGGCGGCGACAGCCACGTTAGCGCGCGGTTTCGGCAAAGTTGCAGGGTAGCGGCGGGCGGGGAGAGCGTCAAAGGGGCGAGGAGCCCGGCCGCCGGCCGACCAATGCGGGCGAGAGGACTTGAACCTCTACGTCTTTCGACACCAGATCCTAAGTCTGGCGCGTCTGCCAATTCCGCCACGCCCGCGGGGCAGCCCGGTTGAATCAGTGTACGCAGGAATTCGAAGCCCGGGCATAGCCGAATCCCAGGCATAGCCATGCCTGGGCTTTGGAGCCTCGAAACCTACTTCTTCCCCAGATGCTCTTCCACCATCAGCGTCACGACGCGCCGCATCGCCGCCACCACGGCCGGGCGCTTTGCGATCTGGCGCGTCACATACGCCCCCTCCATCACCAGCCCGATTTCCTCGGCGAGGGCCTTGGGATCGTCGGCCCCGGCGTAGCCCGCGATCTCGCGCAGGATGTCTTCCATTGACTCCTTGTGCTCGACGGCGAGCTTGTGGGCCGGGTCGTGCGGCAGGGGGAACTGAACCGCGACGTTCACGAACATGCAGCCGTTGAACTCCTCGCCCTCGAAGAGTTCGGCGAGGGCCTCGGGCACGGCGAGCAACTGGCCGCGCGGCGTGTCGCCCCCGTGCCGCCGCAGCATCCTGCGGAACGTCTGCTGCCACCACTGGTCGTGCCAGCGCAGCGACTCGATGACGAGATCGTCCTTGCTTGAGAAGTGGTTGTAGAACGTGGTCTTGGTGACGCCCACGGTGTCGAGGATGCGGTCGAGGCCGACGGTGTGAAACCCTTCGCTGTAGAACAGGTCGTGCGCCGTCTGGATGAGTCTCTCTTTCGTTGAAGCAGCCATGTTGCTCTCTGCTCTCTCAGCGGCTTCTGCGGTGAATGGGCCTGAGCAAGTCTACGCCCGCCGAGAGTGCGGCTTGCCCGCTGGTCAAGGCAAGGTTGACCACGAGTCCACCGCTGGTGGACCGGTAGTGCAGTTGTCGGACGCAACAGGCAACGTACATTTGACGAAGCCAATGACGACCGCGGCGGATGACGCCGCGAATCGCATCGGAAGTGCACGTGCATCAGAGTGAACGAACCAGCAGTCCCCAACCAGATTGAACGAGAGGAACAGCATCATGACAACTGCAACATCCCCCATCAACGGCATCGACACGGACGCCATCAAGGGCCTCGTCCGCGAGGTCAGGAGCGACCACCGCAAGGGCCTGGCCGACTTCCGCGTGGCCACCCAGTGGAAGCACGCGATGAACAGCGAGACCCGCGTGACCTCGTGGTCGCTCGGCGGCAGGAACCTCAGGCACCTCTTCACCATCGACATCGATGAGCCGCGCGAACTGTGCGGCGGCGACCAGAGCGCCAATCCTCAGGAGTACCTCCTTGCGGCGATGAACGCCTGCATGCTCAACACCTTCGTCGCCGTCTGCTCGCTTCAGGGCGTCGAACTCGAGTCTCTGGTCTTCGAGTCGCGCGGACAACTCGACCTTCGCGGATTCCTCGGCATCGATGCGAATGTCCCCGCCGGCTACGAGGAGATTCACTACACGATCCGGGTGAAAGGGAGCGGCACGCCCGAGCAGTACCGCAAGGCGCACGAGGCGATGATCGCCACCAGTCCCAACTACTTCAACCTCAGCCGCGGCATCCCGCTCCGCGCCGATCTCGTCATCGAGGACTGATCCAGCGCGAATGGAATCATCGCGGCCGAAGCCCACGTTCAGAGAACGTGGGCTTCGTCGCGCGCCGCGCCCTGCCGGGACATCACTATGATGCGGTGCTCCGGAGCATGTTCATGTTTGCAGAGGTTTTCAACCAGTTCGCCGTTGTTCTGCTCATCGCCGCGGGCGTCGGGGCCGTCGGGCTGCTGCTGCGCCAGCCGCTGATCGTCTCCTTCATCGCGGTGGGGATTCTCGTCGGCCCGTCGGTGCTGGACATCGTGACGGCCGAAAAGGAGATGGACCTCCTGGCGCAGATGGGCATCGCGGTGCTCCTGTTTCTCGTCGGCCTGCGCCTCGACGTGCAGCACATCCGGCAGATGGGCTCGGTCGCGCTGGCCACGGGACTCGGGCAGGTGGCGTTCACCTCGATTATCGGTTTTGCGCTCTGCCTCATGCTGGGCATGGACCGCGTCACCTCGGTCTACGTCGCCGTCGCGCTGACATTCTCAAGCACCATCATCATCGTCAAGCTCCTCAGCGACAAGCGTGAACTCGACTCGCTGCACGGGCGCATCGCCGTCGGTTTTCTCATTGTGCAGGACCTGGTCGTCGTGCTCGTGATGATCGGCCTTTCGGCGCTGGGAGCAGGATCGGGCGAGGACGTCGCGTCCCCCTGGGCGGCGGCGGGGATGGTCATACTCAAGGGCGTGACGTTCCTTGCCCTCATCGCCCTGCTCATGCGATTCGCCATCAATCCCGTCGTCCACGTCCTCGCCCGGTCGTCCGAACTGCTACTGCTTGCCTCCGTCGCCTGGGCCGTTGCCCTGGCGATGGCCGGCGAAGTCATCGGCATGAGCCGCGAGGTCGGGGCATTCCTGGCCGGCGTTTCTCTCGCTTCGCCCCCGTATCGCGAGGCGATCTCCGGCCGCCTGGTGAGCCTGCGCGACTTCCTGCTGCTCTTTTTCTTCATCAACCTCGGCGCGCGGCTCGATCTGTCAAGCATCGCCAGCGCCTCCGGAGCCGCGGTCACCCTGAGCCTCTTCGTACTTTTGGGCAACCCGCTCATCGTCATGGTCATCATGGGCGTGATGGGGTACCGGCGGCGCACCGGTTTCCTGGCCGGGCTGACCGTGGCGCAGATCAGCGAGTTCTCCCTCATTCTTGCCGCGCTCGGCCTCACGCTCGGCCACATCGATCGCGAGGCGGTGGGCCTTGTGACGCTTGTCGGCCTCATCACCATCGGGCTTTCGACCTACATGATCCTGTACTCGCACGCGATCTATGACCACATCGGGGGCTGGCTCGGTGTCTTCGAGCGTTCTGCTCCCAGGCGCGAGATGGCCGAAGACTCCGCCGTTCCCGATCGCGTGGACGTGGTCATCTTCGGGCTTGGGCGCTTCGGGAGCAACATCGCCAGTCGCCTGCGCGAACGCGGGCATCGTGTTCTGGGAGTTGATTTTGATCCGCAGATCATCCGCGCGTGGCGCGCGGAGGGGCTCGCCGTGGAGTACGGCGACGCGGAGGATCCCGAGTGTCCCGCCTCGCTGCGCGCCGGCGAGGCGAAGTGGATCGTCAGCAGCATGCCGCAGATCCATACGAACATCTCGCTGATGCGAGCGTTCCGCGCGCATGGCTATGCCGGGCGCATCGCGCTCACCGCGCATTCGCATCATGGGGCGAGCATCCTCGAGCGGGCGGGCGCAGACCTGGTGCTGCTGCCCTTCAGCGACGCTGCCGCTGAAGCGGCTGACAGGCTGACCGCCGTCGCGGGCGGCGCGGCGCCAGGCGCACCTGCTTCATGACTCATCAGCGCGGCGAAACGTCAGGTTCGCCGCATCCTTCACGACCCCCGGGAAGCGCAGCACGCGGTTGTGCATGGCCACGTAGACGCCCGGCTCGACGAGTTGCACCGCCAGCAGCGCCTCGGTGAGGTTCTGCATCGCGTCGGTGTTGCGCAGTTCGTAAGGGCGCATGGCGCCGGTGAGGATGATGGGCACGCGCGGCCTTTCGCCAAGGCGCTGCACCAGCCGTTCGCCCGTGAACTGCAGACGGTCTGTGCCGTGCGTGATGATGATTCCCTCGTGCGTGGCCTGCCGCTGTCCAGCCGCCTGGGCGATGCGCTCGTGGTCGGCGTCGGTCATCTCCAGCGAGTCCTTGTTCATCACCGGGAAGCGGTCGATCGTCACGCCATGCAGCACGAGCGAGGCGAGCATGATCTCGAGGACGGAGCGCTGGTTGGCGAGGGTGCCGTCGCTGGCGTTGTAGGTTTTCTCGATCGTGCCGCCGGTCGACAGGATGGCGATGCGGCGTGGCGAGGCGGCGCGGGTCATGGGTGAGTTTATGCATACACGAATCTGCAGGCGGCGCAGCCCCGCCGCTCACCCCCCGAGAAAAAGCAAGACCCCGGCGCCGAAGCGCCGGGGCCTGTGGCACAGGGCAGAGGAAGTCGGTCAGCGCGGGAAGTAGCCGTCCCGCACGTTGCTGATCTTGCACGAGGCGCGCTGCACGGCCTGGCCGTAGCGCACCTGCCCGCGGAAGGCCAGCGGCACGTTGTGCGTGATCACGGCGTAGCCGTTCGCGTCGGCCATCACGCGGCCGAAGCGACGCGGACGAGCGATGCCGAACTGAATCTCAGGGCAGCCCGGCACGCGGATGTTGCCTGTCGACGCGTTCCAGAAGAAGAACACCAGCTGTCCGGGCGTGAAATGGAACGCCTCGAACACGTTGATGTACTCGGTGCGGAAGTACGTCGGGTAGCAGAGGATCGGTGACTCGCTGTTGGCCGGGAGGAAGAAGTAACTCTGGACCCAGTCGGCGAGGTCGCGGCCGGCCTGCTGTCCGTTCTGATTGGCGAACTCGCAGTGGATGCCGCCGTAGATGCGGCTTCGGCCGGCTTCGCTCGCGGCTTCGCTGAACGTGGCGTAGGAACGGTACACGCCCGGCAGGCCGTCGGAAGTCGCGGTGAAACTCATCTGGTCGCGGCCGAACTCGTAGGCGAGAATCCGCGCCGCCGCCGCGCTGAACGTGGCGTGCCCGGAAGTGTACTCAGGGAAGGGCGGAGTCCAGATGAAGTTCATCCACTGCGGATCCGGCTCCGTAAGAGGATTGCCGTCCTGATCCGCGAGGGTGATCGCATGGAAAGGCCGCCAGAGGTTGTATTCGTACTTGGCGTCCCAGCAGGAAATCGCGGCGTCCGCCATGGCGACGTTGAGTTTGGCGAAGAGCAGGGCATTCTTGCCGATGCCGTATCCCATCGCGATCGCGCAATCCTGGGCGATCTGATTCCAGTGCCCGGGAGGAGTCGCGGTGCCCGGGTCGTCCGCCCAGAACAGTGCGATCTGGGACTGATCCTGGGTGCGAATCTGACTGTCGACGCCGCCCAGGGCCTTGGTCTCATTCACACTGTTGGCGTATTCGACGCTCGTGAGGTCCGGGAAGGAGGCCGCCCGGAACTGCGAGCCGCTGGTCATCGTCCAAGGCGTCACTTCGCCCCAGCCGGGCAGGAGCGCGGGGAGGAACTGCGGGGGCGTCGGGCGCCACTGGCCGGGGAGGTTGCCCGGCTCATAGGGAACCTGGCGGTCCCAGCCATCAGTTGCACGCCACGCGATGATCTGGTCGGCGACATACTGCCCCAGCGCGATGCCGTCGATCTTCGCCTGCGAATCGGGAACCTTCTTAAGCGATTCGTAGAGGACGAAATCGAAGTATGCCGTCTGGGAAGGATGCCGGTGTACGAGGATGCGATAGGCGGCTGCAGCGCACGCGGCTTCGCGCGATGTGCCCACGGGCGGAGTAACGTCCACGAAATAGGGCATGTGGGCGCGGTCGATCGCATTGACCGAGTCGTAGATGGCGGTGTGCAGCATCGCGAGGTTGCGCGACGCCATCGGCGGGTTCGTGCGGTCGGCGCGGATCGCGTTGAGGGCCGCGATGTTCCAGTCGATGACCATGTCCGTGCCCGCGAAGCACGGCGAGGCCAGCGCGACCACAGCGCCGATGCAAAGAATCGTCTTTTTCATTTTCATTCTCCCTCTGCTTTTGTGTCAGACCTTGCCTGGCAGTCAACGCATGATGCAGGCAAATTCTCTCTCTCGTCTCCGAAGACGCCAGGCGCGGGGCAGTCCGAGAAGATGCCGACCCCTCGCGCAGCGCACAGCGAATACGTCGCTGGAATGCCAATTCTGTACCAGAAACGAGCGAAGTCAAGAGAAGATTCCCAATGCGCATGAAAAAGTCTGCAATTTTTCCGGTCGTGCCGGATGAGGAGGTGGATCACCCAGACGCCGATCCGCAAGGCTGCCAGCCGCCGCCGCCGACGCCGCCTTCCTCCTTTCCGGCATGGAGCGTGCTAATCTTCAACTATGGCCTCAAACACGCGGACACAATTGCCCAACGCCCGCCAGTTCCCCCGGTTTGCCGGGGTTTGCACGTTCTGCCGATTCCCGCTCATTGATACCCTGAAATCGCCGCCCGACTGGGTGGTGTACGGCATCCCGTACGACGGCGGTGTGACCTATCGGCCCGGGGCGAGATTCGGCCCGCGGGCCATCCGTGAACAGTCCGCCTATGTAAAGCCTTATCACCTCGAACACGACCTCAACCTTGCCGAGCGGTTGAGCCTGTGCGACGGAGGCGATGCACCGGTCCGCCCCTACTCGACCAGGGAGACCCAGGAGGCGGCGTGTGCCTTTGCCCTCGGCCTTGGCGATGGACACACGAAACTGCTCGCGGTTGGCGGAGACCATTCCATCGCACTGGCCAATCTCCGCGCCACATTCCAGCGGCACGGGGGCGGCCGACCTCTGGCGCTCCTCCACTTCGACTCACATCTTGACACGGTCGATGTCGCGTGGGGCGAGAAGCACACCCATGCATCGCCCTTCATCCGCGCGATCGAAGAGGGCCTGGTCGATCCGAAGCGCATGCTTTCGGTCGGCATTAAGGGGCCGCTCAACACCGCGACTGACCTCGACTACGGCCGGCAGGCGGGCATCAACCTCGTGACCTGGGCGGACTGGCGCCACCGCAACGGCGTCGAACGCATCGGCGCGTTCATCGAGCACGTGCGCCGCAGCCGCGAGCCGGTCTACCTGACTTTTGACATCGACTGTGTTGATCCGGCGTATGCACCGGGCACGGGCACGCCCTCCGTGGGCGGCTTTACTTCGAGCGAAGCGCTCGACCTGGTGCGCTCGTGCCGCGGGTTGAATCTCGTGGGCGCGGACGTGGTCGAGGTGCTGCCGGCGCTGGACCCGGCGGGGATCACTGCGCTTCTCGCGGCGCACGTCATCTTCGAGATCCTCTGCCTGGGCGCGTGAGGCGTCGCGACGAACCGGCTGCGCGACACGATCAGGTCGCCACGAAGTTGAGCAGGCGGTTGGGCACGTAGACGACCTTGCGGATGGTCTTGCCTTCGAGTTGCGAGGCGATGCGGTCGCTGGCTTTTGCGAGGCTCACGGCCGTGGCCTCGTCGGCGCCGTTGGGGACCATGATCGTGCCGCGCAGTTTTCCCATGATCTGCACGGGAATCTCGACCTGGTCATCGACGAGCCACTTCGCGTCGGCTTCGGGGAACGGCTCGTACATGACATCGGAGTTGTGGCCGAGCCGCTCCCAGAGTTCCGACGCAAGATGAGGCACGAGGGGCGCGAGCATCTTGACGAGCGGTTCGGCCGCCTCGCGCGGCAGGTTCTCGAGCGGGACCAGCGCGTTGTTGAACTCGATGAGCGCCGCGATCGCCGTGTTGAACCGCAGCAGGCGCATGTCTTCATCGACCTTCGCGATGGTCTTGTGCAGCACCCGGCGCAGGTCGTCGCTCAGAGGCGCCTGGACGACTTTGCATGCGCCGGACTCGGCGTCGATGAAGTTGCGCCAGAGGCGCTGGAGGAAGCGGTGCGAGCCGATGATGTCGCGCGTGTTCCATGGCTTGCTCTGGTCGAGGGGACCCATGTACATTTCGTAAAGGCGCAGCGTGTCGCAGCCGTACGCGGCGAAGATGTCATCGGGGGTGAGAGCGTTCTTGAGGCTCTTTCCCATTTTTCCATAGGAGCGAGTGACCTCCCTGCCCCTGTAAAAGAAGCGGCCGTCTCGCTCCTCGACCTCTTCAGCGGGGACATAGACGCCTCGCTCATCGGCATAGGCGAAGGCCTGGATGTAACCCTGGTTGAAGAGGCGGCCGAAAGGCTCGGGCGTGCTGACGTGGCCCAGGTCGAAGAGCACCTTGTGCCAGAAGCGCGCGTAGAGCAGGTGCAGGACCGCGTGCTCGACGCCGCCGACGTAGAGATCGACGCCGCCGAGGTGATGCAGCGCGGGATTGAAGTGCGTGGAGGTTGTTGTCGCCCCGCCGCGGGCGCTGAGCATCCAGAAGCGCTCGACATCGGGATCGACAATGCGCTTCCCGTTGGCGGGATCGAGGTAGCGCAGGTAATACCAGCACGAGCCGGCCCACTGCGGCATTGTATTAAGTTCGCGGCGATAGGTGCGGCCGTCGATCTCGACCGTGAGCCAGTCCTTCGCGCGTCCCAGCGGCGGCTGCGGCGGGGCGTTGGGATCATCACTCGCCGCCGGCGTGAAATCATCGAGCGGCGGGAGTTCAACCGGCAGCATCTCCTCGGGCAGCGCGAGGGGACGGCCCTTGTCGTCATAGACGATCGGGAACGGCTCGCCCCAGTAGCGCTGGCGCGAGAAGAGCCAGTCGCGGAGTTTGTAGTTG
>CAADHA010000068.1 GCA_900696685.1 uncultured Planctomycetota bacterium | reverse complement strand
TAGAGTCAATGTTGTCTCGTACCACCGTGAAGCCGCCCGCGACCTCGTCGATCTTGAACGGCTTCAGGCGGGGTTTTGGCGGTGTGACCGGATCGGGTGACGGTTCCGGGCACTCGGGCGGCTTTTCCACGGGCTTGCGGTCACCGCCTGCCACAGGTGAAGGAAACAGATCGGCCCAGACATCGAGATCGCGCTCTATGCGTGTATTGGACAGGGCGTCAGCAAGGTACTTCGGTGCACCGACTACGAAGTCGATTGTCTGCTTGCCATGTTCGTAGCGACCACGGAAATTCGCCGTGTCCGCCGACCAGCATGTGTGGGCCGGTGGCTCCGCGGCGCGAAGCATGACCGCCAGCGGGCCTTCGTCGATCGTCACAAGCGCGAACAGACTCTGGTTCCGAACGGCCCGCTGGCGGGCATTTGGTACAACGATGCACCCGCGGACGAACACCGGTCGATATCCGGAGCCGGCCAGGTCGCGCTGCAGGTAGACAATGAACGCGGCACGCTCCGCCTGTCCGGCACTCGGTTTTACACGGAGGGGAACACGGATCGCCACCGGCTCCCCTCGGTCGAATCGCTGACAGAGATCGCTAAACGTTGGGTCAGCGGGTCGTAGAAGTTCATCGTTCCACGCGGGAGGCGCCCCGGCGGGCGGTTCGTTGAGCACATAGGCTTGTCTCGGACCGTCTCCCAGCGACCAGCGGGCGAGCTTCAGAACATGTGCGACCTCTGCACGTCTGAGTCGTGCGGCCTGATCGAGCAGGTTATCCTGATGAAGGTCGACGCTTTCCGATCGTCCACCAATCATGCCCGTGACGCGGACGCGAAGCCGCCCCGAGATGATCGGATGGAAATACTCGCGGATGACGATCTCGACGATGCCCTCCGCCGTGATCTCAGGATCGGCGTACGGAATCGCGACGCTAAGTCCGGGCTCGGCTGATGATCCTTCGATCGGTCGAGCAAGTCCGAAATCCCTTGCGAAGCGACTGACAAGCGATGCGGATGTTTCAGGGAGGACCAGGAACTCATTGGAGGGGTCCTTGCTCCCAAACTGCCCGAGGCCCTGGAACTCTCCCGCAGCAATGCGATGGTGCCAGAGCAACGACTTCCCCAGCAGCGCAATATCACCCTCTGCCCGGCGTCCGGTGAGTGCGAGAAATGTGTTGATCCTGCTGCATCGGTTGAAGACGCTCTTGCCGACGCCCCAGCTGCCGCCCGTGGTGCCGTTCATTGGATTGCCTGAGAGCCCCTCCGCGCGGAAAAAGTTGAAAAAGCGATTGTCCGAGTCGGACAGGCCGCCTTGGCGAATGTCGCCCTCAAGTCCACACGTGCCGAAGTCCTCGACGACCACGAATCCCCCCGTCAACGCTTCGCTGCCGATGTCCGGCAGTTTGCAGTCTCTCGACCGAAGATGCGGCCAGAGAGTCGAGAACCAGAATGTTGCCGTTTCGGAGGAAATCGATGAGGCGTTCCCAACGAGAAACCTGACGCTGACCTCCTCGTCATGGCGGGCGTCGAGGGAGTTCTGGATGCACTCACGCACCAGCACCTCACCAGGCCGCCAATCGTCGTCTGTGTCAGCGAAGTGCTCACTGCCGAGGGGATTGACGATGGGCTGTCCAGCCTGGTGCCTGACGAAATGCCATGTTGCGGTCATGTCGCCTCCAAGTGAGCGGGTCGGGAATGTCGCTGTGGTCAGGACGCCGCTACCGGCGCGACGTCGGCAGCGCCTCCCAGCTTCCGTTGACCGTGCCAACCACGTCGTCGCAGGGAACCGAGTAGCCCTCGCGGCCATGCTGCTCGACGACTCCTATTGTCCGCAGCCATGCGAGACAGACATATGCTTGGTAGCCGGGAAGATCATCGCCTCCACCGCTCACCTTCACCGGAAGCAGATCCTCAGTAGTGAACATCCGACCGCCCTTGCCGAGATTCATCACGCGCCGAGCGACTGCGTCGACACCCGCTTTGGGTGCCTTGTGGATGTATTCGCTTCGCCCCTTCCTGGACCACCCGATCTTCACCAAGACGTCACGAGTTCTCTCGAATCGTGGATAGCCCTCCTTGCGAGAAGTCCGGCGTCCCGCGCGAGACGCGGGCTTCGAGGTCGGGGTCTTGCGCGTTCCGGGCGAAGTTGCCTGCAGGGGCGGCATGTTTGTGGCGGGCGTCGCCGCCGCTTCTTCAGCCATGTCGGAGAGCCGCCGGGCGATGCTGCTGAGCCGCTCCACGAGCTGGTACGTGCCAGCCGTCGCGGCCTCCGCGATCTGCTCGCGAATCTCCTGTTCCGCCTGCCGAATCGCGTTGGACGCCCGTTCACCAGTCACGGAGATGAGCGTATGCCATGCGTATGGCGAAATCAAAACGGGTTCGTCATATTTTCGCCGTACGGCCCTTGTGAACCCAGAAGGGGGCGTTCACGATTGATCGATGGTGAGCGGTGCGTGAACCGCGTCTGTTCCGGGTCCGAGTGGGTGCGACCATTCTGGGCATGAGGAGATCGGGCAGATCAGAGCGTACATGGGCGAAGTGGCGGGGGCTGGGCGGATGAGGCTGAAGCGCGGCTCGTTGGGGCTTGCTCTCTGTGCC
>CAADHA010000067.1 GCA_900696685.1 uncultured Planctomycetota bacterium | reverse complement strand
GTGATGTGCGGAAGCCCAGCGCGCGGATGGAGGCGGCGTGGATGACACCGACCAGTGCCAGATCCAGTGGTATGAAATCAAACTCAACGGCTGGCCGGTGAGCGATTCTGATCCGACTCTGGAGCAGCATGGCGTCATCGAGCCTCCCGATTCGGCGACGAGCGTGTTCCATCCGGCCATGCACGTCGATGACGAGGGCAACATGGCCATCGCCTTCAACCAGTCCTCCTCCTCGCAACATCCCGCGATCTACCGCCGCATCCGAAAGTGATACGACGATGACGGCGAGTTGCGCGCACCGCTGCTCCTCAAGCAGAGCACAGGCTCGCCCACGGGCCAGAGCGAGCGCTAGGCAGATTTCAATGGCATGGAGGAAGACCCGGACGACCCCGGCGTGATGTGGAGCCACCTCGAATGGTTCGAGCCGACCGAGACGCGCAGGACCTGGCTGACGCGCACCGACCTCAACAAGACCCTCACTCTGGAGATCGAATACGAGTGCGAAACGTGTGAGCCGGATGAGATCGCGCGCGGCAACGAGGTGACCCTGACCGTGCGGGGTGCAGCGCCGGGCAACCTCGTGCGCTGGTACTGTTCGCACGCCGGCTGCGACTCCACCTGCATCCTGGCGCTCGGTGTCACGCTTGAAGTTGCGGAAACCGTTTACCTTCTCGGCAGCCACACCGCCGACGAAGCGGGCACGGTGGTGAAGTACTTCACCGTGCCCGCCACCTTCCCCCTCGCCGACGTCTGGGTGCAGGCGGCGGAGTTGGAGATCATCTCCGCGAACTTCCGCCGGATCATGGTCGAGTCGTGGCCCGACGCCGGCGGGCGCCGATGTCTTTGCCCGCAGGCCGGATGTGTGGTCCAGACCGGCAGGGGCGCAACAGGGGCCCGCGATGTGCTCGGCGTGACCGAGCGGCTGCTCCTCCGCAAACAGGGGCCGACTTTCACTTCAATGCGGCAACTCGCGCTGCTGCGGCCCGGCGCCAGCGAAGCACGCTCGATTGGCGGTGCGACTTGACCGTGCCGGGGCCGGGCGTATTCTCTGGGCACTTCGGCCAGATAGCTCAGTTGGTAGAGCACAGCACTGAAAATGCTGGGGTCGCCGGTTCAAGTCCGGCTCTGGCCATTCTCCGTCCGCTTCGCAGCGGTCCTCCGGGACATTGCGCGGTGCCGGGACCGGTCCGCTGGTCGGGAGGCCGTACGCGCCCTGCCCGGTCGGGCGGCAAGTACGTCCATTCCCTGACCGGTTGGTTCGCGCCTCTTTCAGACGCGGCCGCTCTGTGTTCCATCGATTTCACAAGTTTTCCGGATTCCTGCATAAAAGGCGCGGTGATCTCGGTTAAGTGGTGATCGAGGTCCGCGCTTCGGGTCTCGCTGTCTTCAGACCTACCACCACGGAGGATTTGTCAATGCAGAGCAAGGTCCGACTCAGCCGCGTCGGCGGCCAACTGAAGGTCCCCGCCCTGGTCGTGTGCTTCACACTGGGCGTTCTGAGCACCGGGACGACTCTCGAGGCATCAGACCGCCCCTGCGACGGGCCGGCCGCATCGCCATTCCAGGCCCTTCTTGGCGGGGGGGCGATCGAGACCCAGGCAAACGTTTACACCGCCAGCACACAGGATCGCGGATCGGTCGTCACCCTGCCCGGCGGGGGGTTTGTGGTCGTGTGGGACAGCCGGCGGCAGGAGCAGGGAAGTTACGCGGTGGTGGCCCAGCGGTTCGACGCGTTTGGCCGTCCGGTCGGCAGTGAAGTCGGCGTCAATGCCCACCGCCTCGGAAGGCAGGAGCGGCCGGCGATCGCCGCGAGCGGCAACACCCTCTGGATCGCCTGGCAGTCGCATGGCCAGGACGGCTCCGGGTCGGCGGTGGTTGCCCGGCGGTTTGATCGGGAACTGGCCCCCCTCTCCGAAGAGATCGCCGTCAACCAGACACAGCGCGGCAATCAGGATTCGGCGGCGATCGTCGGTGACGGCCGCGGTGGCGCAGCGGTTGTGTGGATCGACGACTCCAACGGAGCCGGCCGCGTGATGGCCCGCCTCTTCGACGCCGAGGGCCAGGCGACCTGTGATGAGGTGGTCGTCAGCAGCGAATCGGGCGGTCGCGATGCCGTCGCGTCGATCATCCGCCTCGGCGAGGGATTCCTCGTCGCCTGGGCGAGGACCGATGCAGCGGGCAATCCGAACGCGATTGTCGCCAGACGGCTCGCGGGTGACGGTACGCCGGCGGGCGATGAAATTGTGCTCAACGAGATGGACGGGCGCGATCACATTGAGCCTTCGGTCGTTGCGACGGAAAGCGGCGCTTTCGCCGCGGCGTGGCACACCGCCGCGGGCGAGGGGTTCGCGGTCGTCGTGCGCTTCTTTGACGAGAAGGGTGCGCCGCTCACGGACGCGACAACGCTGGTGCAGCCGACGGACGGCTGGAAGAGCGGTGCGACGATTCTCCGCGTCGATGAGCAGCGATTCGCCGTCGTTTACAACAGCGATGGCGATGGGGGAGACGGGCACGGGACGGGCGTCATGGCCCAGTGCATCGATGCCGCCGGAAAGGCGATCGGTTCACCTGAGGCGATCAACGTGTACGCCGAGGGGTCTCAGGCGATCACCCCCGCGACGGGCGCCGCTCGCGTGGCGCTCGACGAGGCGGGCCGGCTTGCGGTGTGCTGGAACGGCGCCTCGCGAGAAGGCGACGAGACATCGGTGAATATCACGGTGCGCTGGCCGCAGGGCATGGACCCGGCGCAAGCAGGAGAGACGGGTGAGCGGCTCGCCTATCGCCCCAGCGCCGAAGACGTCAACACGCCGATCCCGCCGATCTGGGATCCCAATCACGTGGCGCTGGCGCCCTTCGACGGCCCCGGCGGAGACGGGCCGGACTTCGGCTTTGAGGCCGTGACCAGCACGGGCTGGACGCCGCCCGATCCGGAGATGGCCGTTGGACCGGACCGCATCGTGGCGATCGTCAACGGGCAGATCGCCCTCTTCGACAAGGCCGGAAACAACATCTTCCGCGACGAGATCGAGAACTCATTCGGCTTCTGGGGCGAACTCGGCGCCAACAACTTCGTCTTCGATCCCGAGGCGCTGTGGGATCCGCATCACCAGCGTTTCTTCGCCATGGCGTGCGAGCGCAGCGACAACGGCCGCTCGATGTTCCTCCTGGCGGTCTCCAAGACGAGCAGCCCGAACACTCGGGATGACTGGTGGAAGTACCGCCTGGACGTGACGACGATCTCGGACAACGACATCGACTCGCCGAACATGGCGGTGGACAAGGACAACGTGCTCCTGACGGCTGACTTTTTCGGGCCGGACAAGTACCTGCTCTACTTCATCACCAAGGCCTCGATTCTCAACGGCGGCACGCCGGTGACCCGGCACGAACTGATCGTCGGCGCCAACCAGCAGTCGATGGGCATCCCGGTCACTTTCGACGCGAATGCGCCGGGGCAGTACATCATTCAGTCCACTGAACTGACGAACAACACGACGGTGATCTTCCATTGCGTGCGCGATCCCTTCGGGACGTACAGCCGGGTGACGCACACGCTTACGGTTCCGGCGTACACGTATCCGAACCAGCCACCGCAGCGGGGATCGAGCAGCCGGCCGTTCCTCTTCGAGCCTCGCTTCTGGAGTTGCGTGCAGCGCAACGACTCGCTGTGGGCGGTGCACCACGTGAACAACACGCGGGCGCGTGCCCGGTGGTACGAGTTTGACATGCGCGGCTGGCCGAACAGCGGCAACACGCCGATCATCGCGCAGTCGGGCGAACTGGACTACGGGGGGACGATCCACACCTTCTTCCCGAGCATCTGGGTCGACAACGCCGGCAATGCGGCGATCACGTTCGCCCGGTCCTCTCCTGACGAGTACATCTCGATGTCGCGCGCGGTGCGCAAGTTCAGCGATCCCCCGGGCACGTTCCAGCCTCCCGAGTTCGTCAAGGAGAGCACCGCGGCCCACACGAGCGGCCGGTGGGGAGACTACAGCGCGACGGTGGATGATCCGGCTCTGCCCGGCTCGTTCTGGGGCCACCACGAGTACACGCTCAACGGGCAGTGGCGCACGTGGATCGCCCGCTACGACGTCGGCGACCCGCCGCTCATCCTCGCCTCGTCGCGTCTCGTGTCCGGCGTGAACGCAACGCTCGACGTGACCGGTGCGACAGCCAACGCGACCGTGGCGTTCATCTACTCAGTCCAGGGACTGGGCCAGACCTACATTCCCCAACTCGACGTGACCGTCGGGATTCGCAGCCCGCTTCTTGCCGGCGTGCGGATGGCCGACGGCAACGGGGCTGCAAGCCTGACGAAGCGGGTCCCCAACGGAACGACTGGCCGGCGCGTCTGGCTTCAGGCCGCCGAGTACCAGCGGGCTTCCAACATCATCGAGACCGTGATCGAGTGACCTGTCTCGACGAACCTTCTCCGCGACCGCGAGGGCGACCGGCCTTCGCGGTCGCGTTCGTTTCACGAGGACCTGGTCTTGGGAGGGAGACGGCGGCGGGTCGGTGACGCCGGGGCCGAACCGTGCATCGAAGAGAGGCGTAAACTCGGGGTGCCTGTGTAAGGAGGCTGTCTCGTGAGAAGACCAGCCGGAATCGCGCTCCTCGCGGCCGGGGCTCTTGCGGCCGCATTCGTCGCGGCGGCAGCGCGCGTCGCACTACTTCAGGACTCGGCCCCTGCGAAGGAGGCGGGTGGTTCACCCATGAACGCAACTTCGGATACGGCATTGCCGCGCTACTCCAGGTCGGCCCATGACATCACACCCCTTCCGCGCGAGCGCGTGGCGGAACTGGCGTCCCGGCTTGATGAAGAGTCCTATCGCATCACGCAGAAGGCGGGGACGGAGCCGGCCGGATGCGGTACGCTCCTCGACAACAAGAGGGAAGGCACCTACGTCTGCATCGTCTGCGGCCTGCCGCTGTTCTCGAGCGGGCACAAGTTCAACTCGGGAACGGGGTGGCCGAGTTTTCATTCCCCTTATGATGTTGACCACATTGCCGAGATCGAGGACCGCAGCCACGGCATGGTGCGCACGGAGATTCAGTGCGCACGATGCACGGCGCACCTCGGGCACGTGTTCAAGGACGGCCCGAAGCCGACGGGGCTGCGCTACTGCCTCAACTCCGCGGCTCTGAAGTTCTACGAGAAGGGAGAGCCGTGGCCGCCCGAGAGCCGGCCCGTCGAGACGGAGACGGCCTACTTCGCCGGCGGATGCTTCTGGGGCGTTGAGCACTACTTCCAGCAGGGGCCGGGAGTCATCGATGCCGTCAGCGGCTACATGCAGGGGCACGTCGATCATCCTACCTACAAGCAGGTCTGCGGCGACGACAGCGGGCACGCCGAGGCCGTCAAGGTCGTGTTCGACCCGAAGCGAATCTCTTATCGTCGCCTGCTCGAAGCGTTCTTCGTGATGCACGACCCGACGCAGTTGAACCGCCAGGGCCCGGACGTCGGCACGCAGTACCGGTCGGGCATCTACTTCACAAGCGAGAATCAGGCGAAGGAGGCTCGCGCCTTCATCCAAGAGCAACATGAATCGGGCCGATACAAGGGCCGCCGCATCGTGACGGAAGTTGAGAAGGCGGAGACTTTCTGGCCGGCGGAGGAGTATCACCAGGATTACGTGGTGAAAACCGGACGGCCGTGCCACATCGCCGACCCGTGGAAGAAGTGAAGAGGAGACGGGCCCTGACGGTTGGACGGAATGGCTTACCGGCCCGGCGCCTCGCGCGGCCAGAATCTGAGATCGTGGACTATGGCTCGCGCCCGCCGGCCCTCGGCATTGACAACGACCTCGGTGCCTGCTTTCGCCAATGCATACTTAACCATCGCGAAGGCGATGATGGTGCGCCCGAGCATCGGGCTGGGCGTGGCGCTGGTGACGGCGCCGATCACCTCGGCGACCTGGTCGGCCGGGTTAATGACCTGCGAACCCGTGACGGGCATGAACTCGCCTTCGATCTTGAGTCCGACGAGCATGCGGGCCGGGTGGCCGAGGTGCTGCATCCGCGCGACCACTTCCTGGCCGACATAACAGCCTTTCGTGAACGAGACTCGGCGGTTGAGCAGGCCCGTCTCGTGCGGAAGTGAATCGGAGGCGAAGTCGATGAGGAACAGGGGCGTGCCGCCCTCGATGCGCGCGCTGTTGTACGCAAGCCAGCCCACCGTCCGCAACCCCTGGCCCAGCCCCGCCTCGAGCAACTGCTCATGGACGGCCAGGGCGTCATCGGCCCGGCACAGGAGATGAAGACCGACCTCGCCCACCTGGTCGGCCCGGTGTACGACGAGAGGGTGCCCGTGCGCCGTGCAGCGCAGCGCCCGGCCAGGCGTGAGGTCGGCGAGCGCGGAGGCGTCGCGCTCTTCGACGATGGTTCGGAGGAACTCGACCGCTCGCGGGCCGTGGAGGCTCAGGCCGTGGAACTGGTTCGTTACGTTCTCAATCGCCACGTCCTCGCTGAAGTGAAAGCCGCTCAGTGAGGCGGCGGTCTGGGCGGCGATCGTGGCGTCCACGCTCAACAGCGTCTCATCCCCGAGTTCGATGACGGTGAGGTCGGCCTCGATCCGCCCCTTGCGGTTGAGCCAGAAGGCGTCGACGGCGCGACCCGGCGACAGGCCCTTGAGTTCGTTGGTGAGAAGCCGGTTGAGAAACTCGACGCGATCGGCGCCTCTGAGACGGAGCGTGGCGCGCTGGGGGAGGTCCATAAGTCCGGCGGAGCGGCGCATTGAGGCGTACTCCGCCTCGATCTCGCCATAGGTGGAGACAATCTCGATCTCCGGCTGCGGGGGCTGCCCGTGTGCGGCGGGATCGCGCCGGCCGTAGACGATGAACTCCGCCTCAGCCTGTTCCTGGAGATTCCGCAATGGGCTGGGATGCGTCATTCGTCCTGACCCGTCTTCCTCGCTGATCCGCAGGCGGTGCTTGCGCGCGGCTTGCGGCGCCCAGCGCCCATACGATGGACGCCGGTTCCGGCGCTTCGGCCGGGCGCGCTGCACGCTTTCCAATGATAAGTCCATCACCTGTGAGAGACTCCATGAATGTCGATCTGCTGCGTCGGTTGTGCGAGACGCCGGGCATCCCCGGCCGCGAGGAGCGAGTCCGCTCGCTCATCGAAATGGAAGTCAAGGACCTCTTTGACGAGATTCGGACCGATCCGATGGGTTCGCTGATCTGCGTGCGCCGCCCGAAGCGCAATCCGGGCGGGGGCAAGGCTCCGCTGCGCGTCATGCTCGCCTGCCACATGGACGAAATCGGTTTCTACGTGCGGCACGTCGATGACAAGGGATTCGTGTGGCTCAATGCCGCAGGCGGTTTTGACACGCGCAACCTCTTCTCGCGCCGCGTCCTCGTCTGCGCCGAAGAGGGCGACATCGTGGGTGTACTCAACCCCGGCGGCAAGCCCGTTCACATCGCCAGCGCCGAAGACCGCAAGAAGATACCCGAGGTCGGCGAGTTCTACGTCGATCTCGGCCAGTCCGTGGAGAGGGTCAGGAAGCAGGTTCGCGTGGGCGACATGGTTGTTCTGCATGAGCCGTTCGTCGAGGTCGGCGACACCCTCGTGAGCAAGGCGATGGACAACCGCGTTGCGTGCTGGCTCGGAATCGAATCCGTGCGGCAGGTCGCGGGCGCGCGCAAGGCGGGGCGAGGCCGATCTGCCTCGAAGGGCAAGGGACACGCCTGCGAAATCCACTGTGTCTTCACAGTGCAGGAGGAGGTGGGCCTGCGCGGAGCGATGACCAGCGCCTACACCGTCAAGCCCGACGTGGGTGTCGGCGTCGACACGACGCTCTGCTGCGATACGCCCGGAGTGCCGGAGAACGACCGCGTGACACGGCAGGGAGACGGCGTGGCCATCACCGTCATGGACGGGTCCGTCATCTCGGCGCACGGCCTGGTGCAGCAGTTCGAGGACCTGGCTCGCAAGCGCCGCATTCCCCATCAACGATCGATCCTGATGCGAGGCGGGACGGATACCGCCGCTCTTCAGAAAGCCGGCGCCGGAGCCAGGGCAATTACGATTTCCGTCGGGACGCGCTACATCCACACGGTGACGGAGATGGTCCACAGGCGCGACCTCGAATCAGCACGGGACCTTCTCGCCGCCTATCTCGAAACTGCATGATCGTCGCGAGGATGCGGCAGCAGCCCTCGGCGTATTTGCCTGGCCCCGAGAATAAACTGACGTGCTGCCAGGTTTGAGGAATGTCAGGGACATCTGACGGGCGCCCGCGAGGCGGGCTGGAGGTGCTCAATGCGAGGATGCAACTGGTCGGCGATCCTGCTCGGCGCGACTCTGGCGGCCGCGGGTTGTCAAACCGGGGGGTCGCTTGAGGTCGGGGAGGTCGCGGCCGGCCCAGGCCCGGACCGTTCAGCCGCAATCGACCCCGGCAGCGACTATCGCCGCGAACTGGACCGCATCGCCATGAGAGGCCTGCTCTACGATTCAGGTCGAGTCCAGATTGACCGCGGCGCGGCACGAGAACTTGTCCCCGCACCCGATCCCGCCCTGGCCTCTGTCGAGCGCGATCAGGGGCTTTACGAACTCTACGAGGCGAACGACCGGCATGCGGCCATCGCGGCCCTGACTCGCGCCGTGATTCACGATCCTGATGATTCGCTTTCTCATGAGGCGCTCGGCCGCGCCCTTCTCTTCAAAGGCAAGTTGCCGCAGTCGGAGGCGGCTTTTCGAACAGCCCTCGACCTCGACCCCGCCTTCCACGAGGCACGCTTCCAACTCGGCGCCATGCTCCAGATGAGCGGGCGCAACGCCGAGGCGGTCGAGCAGTGGCTCATGGTCGCCGCGGGCGATCCTGATCATCGTGAAGCCCACATCCGGCTGGCGATCGAGTTGTACTACGCCGGCCGCTTTGCGGAGTCATGGCATCACGTTTACGAGGCGGAGCGGCTGGGCCTGGGGGTGCCGCCGCAGTTCCGTCCCCTTCTGACTGCGCAGATGACCGAACCGGCCCGCAACTGACTCGACATCGCCGGCGCTCCCGTTCTTCTACTATGCCAGCGCCGAGGAGGCACGAAATGACACACAGCACCGGATCATGGCGGACACTGGCCGCGCTGGGCGCCCTCGCCGCGGCAACTTCGACTCCTGGTACGGCGGTTGCGTGGGCGGACCCGCCCGTCGTCGGCCCGCAGGTGCGCGTAGATGTGAACGGCGGAACGCAGGCCGCCAATGAGACTTCCTGCGCCTCCGTGGACGGGCGTCCCAACGAGATCGTCGCCACCGCCAACGACTGGCGCGCCAGTTCTGGAGGCGAGGTCATCCGCATGTCCGTCGCGGTCTCGAACGACTTTGGGGCGAGTTGGACCGACTTCCTGCTTCGCCCGCCGGGTCCGAATCAGTCGAGCGTCGAAGGCGATCCGATGACCTGCTACGACCCGCGCACCGGAACGCTCTGGGTCGGCGCAATTTCCTTCGCGGGCAACGGCGGTTTGTTCGTGGCGAAGAAGAACCCGGGCCAGAGCACCTTCCAGCCTTCCGTCATGGCCCGCGCGACGAGCGGCGCCGACAAGGGCTGGATGGCCGCCGGAATCATCCCCGGCAACCCCAACAGCACTCGGGTCTACATCGCCTACAACCAGGGCGTGATCTGGTCTGATGATATGGGAACAACGTGGAACGCGCCGCGAAGCCTCGGCAGCGGCATCGGCTTTCTGCCCCGCGTCGGGCCTGAGGGCGAGTTGTACGTGGCCTACTGGGACTTCGGCAGCGGCGTGATGCTGCGCCGGAGCCTGGACGGGGGCAATACCTTCGACGCGCCGATCCGCATCGCCACGCGCCTGGACACGTGGAGCACGCAGGACGGCTCACGTTTCCCCGGCACCTTCCGCGTGCCGCCGCTCAACTCCCTCGCGGTCGATCCCGTTTCGGGCGTGTTGTACTGCGTCTACTTCGATACGACGAACATCGTCAACGGGCAGCGTAACGTCGATCTCTATTTCAGTAAGTCGTTGGACAAGGGTTCAACGTGGTCCACGCCGCGAATCATCAACGGCGACAACAACCCGCCGGGCGACCAGTTCTTCCCGTGGCTGGAGGTCGATCGCGCCGGCCGCATTCACATGCTCTTCTACGACTCGCGCCACACGGTGCAGAATGACGGCGTGATCAACGGCATGTTCGACGCCTACTACACGATGAGCGCCGACGGCGGCGCGACGTGGAGCGAGTACCGCCTCACACCGCAGTCCTTCAACTGCGACAACGACGGCCTGAACCGAAGCCAGCAGTTCTTCGGCGACTACAACGGCCTTGGCCTCGGCGGAGACTTCGCCTACCCGAACTATGTCTCCTCGCAGAACGGCGACCCGGACATGTTCGTCCACACGATCCGTAATCGCAGCCTCGCGCTGGCGCCTCCCTCGCCCGGGCGCGCCAACGAGATCAATGACTTCGTCGCCTCCAACGCCACGTCGGGTTCGACCGTCTACTTTGCCTATGGCCTGGCGTCCGGCGCGACCAATGTGCCCGGCTGCCCGGGTCTGGCGCTCTTTCTCAACGCGCCGGCCATTGCCGGCAGCGCCGTGGCCGACGGCGGCGGCGTGGCGACCCTGACCCGATTCGTCCCTCCGGCCGCGCGCGGGCGCACAGTCTTCATTCAGGCGATCGAGCGCTCCACCTGCACGCCGAGCAACGTAGTCAGAGCCGCGTTCCAGTAGCGCCGCCCGAGGATCCGCCTTTCCGTGCTCCTGGGCTCATCCTGGCCCGAGCACGACATGATGCGCCAGCGCCAGCGCTGCGCACAGACCGAGCGTGCACATCATCCCCAGGCGGCGCCAGAAGAGTGCGGCGAAGGCGATGCCCGAAATCGCTAGCGCCACAGGATCGATGGCGGCCCATTCCGGAACCAGCACGCGAACGCCCCATGCCCTGTGCTCATGCACCTGCCCGAAAAGCGTGTGCATGGCAAACCAGAGGGCGAGGTTGAGGATCACGCCGACGACCGCGGCGGTCACGCCCGCCAGGGCCGCGGCCAGGCGTCGGCTCGCGCGAGCCGCTTCGACATAGGGCGCCCCGAGGAAGATCCACAGAAAGCAGGGAACGAAAGTGACCCAGGTGGTCAGCACGGCCGCGAGCGT
>CAADHA010000066.1 GCA_900696685.1 uncultured Planctomycetota bacterium | reverse complement strand
GAGTCGGGCGTGAGGATATTGAGCGTCTCACCCTTGTGAATGAACGGCACCCACCAGCCGGAGAGTTCCGTCTCAGGATTGAGTCCCGATGTGTCGCTGCGGTCAACGTATGCCAGGCCCCAGGTCATGTCCGAGGCGAGGAAGTGGCGGTTCTGATGGACGTCGGAGCGGCGGTCCTGGCTCGCCCAGTTCGACAGGCCATAGTCGATCGGGTAGCCGCACTTGCGTTTGTCGAGTTCGCCGCGGTCAATCCTGTTGCTCGGACATCGGAAGAACGTGGTGATCTTCGCGGAGGCGAGGCGAGAGGGCGACTCCGGATCGTCGAACTGCTTGGGCAGTTCGGGATAGTCAAAGGGGTTCTTCACCGGGATGCCGAGATAGGGCACGACCATCGACGCATACCCGGACTGCCAGTAGAGCGGGCAGATGTCCGAAGGCCAGGGGATCTGCCACTCGGCCGGCTGATGCGCGTTGCCGGGGTTGACCAGCGGGAGCGCACGCGGATACATGTTGCGGTTGTCGCTGGCGTACAACTCCATCGCCGACCCGACCTGGCGAAGATTGGTGCGGCAGGTCGACGTGCGGCTGGCCTCACGGGCGCGCGAGAGTGCCGGCAGGAGCAGGCCCAGCAGCAGGCCGATGATCGCGATCACCAGGAGCAGTTCGACCAGCGTGAAGGCACTGCGAATGGAAGGTCGAGTGTGGCTGAACATGGAACCCCTCATGCGGCCAAGACGGCCGCCGTGGCACCCGGCTGAGGCGCGAACGCATGTCCGGCGCTGTGCGACGCCGGGGCGTGCGCCATCCGCCCGCGCGATAGGCGTGGGCCGATACCTGAGAATACCCGATTGCCGGCCCCGTGCAAGCAAAAACCACCCGCGGCGGGTGCGAATTGTCGGCTTTTTTGATCGAACCGGGGGTGCCGAGGCCCTGAACCAGCCTCAAAGCGCTTTGCCGGCCAGAGCGGGCGACGCCACGGGCGCGCCCGCGGCCGGGGGTGAATCGGGCATGAACGCCGCCTGCACCTCGACGTCGAACATCGCCAGCAGGCCGACCACCTGCCGGACCACCGCCCGCCGTGCTTCCTCTTCGTAGCGGGCCGCGTGCGTTTCGTAGAGGTGCTGCGCCTCCTCCTGCGCCCGCTGCATCAACTGCTTCTGCGCCGGCGCATCCATGCGGAAGACGTCCAGCAGGCCGAGGAGTTTGCCCGACTGGATGTCGTAGGGCGTGACGTCAAGCAGGCGCAGCGAGCCTTCGATGCGCGGCAGGGTGATGCGGAAAGACCGCCCGCCGAGGTGCTCGACGTGCTCGGGCCGCAGGCGAGCAAGGTCCACGAAGTACTGCTTCTCGAATGAGAAGATCATCGCGAGGCGCGCCTGGCTCAGCAGCAGCGGTGGCAGCCACGACAGGCCTCGCGTCTGCGTCACGATCTCCTTGGACATCACCTCCAGGCCGACGAGTTTGCCCACCGACCGCACGCGCTCGGCGATGACGTGCGTCGTCACCCGCGCCGGCGCCTCGCGCCCCGCGCGGCGGAGAAGCATCCAGACCGCCAGACCCCCGAGAACGAGCGCCAGCAGCGCAATCAGCACCGTCGTAAAGATGGCCGGAAGACTGCCCATGCGACCTCACCCATGCTTTCGGGATTGTACGGCCGCCATTTCGTCCAACCCCGCGCCGGCGGCTCCGGCCGCTTCCACGCTCTCACAGGTGCGCCTTGATCTTGTCGAGAATGGTCCGGGAAAGTTCCTCGTTGCCGAAGACGTCCACGCGGATGCGAACGCGTGTGGCCGTCTCTGAATACCTGTTGAGGCGGATGTGGATCTTCCTGTCCTGCGCCGTGCGTGACGTGTGTTCGGCTGCGATTGCGTCCTTGCTTGTTTCCGTGGTCGTGAACTCGAGATCGGCGATGGCCTTCTCAGTCGCCTCCCATGCCTCGTCGAGGCTCGCTTCGACGACGGTGTCTAATTCGCCCTTCACATAGACGATGGTCCCGACTCCGGCCGCCGCCCCCGCGGCCCCGATGACCAGAGCCGCGCAGCCCGGCGCCGCGACGATCCACAGCGCCATCGCCGTCCACGTCGATGCAAGGGACAACATGACATGCCGCATGACCTGCTCCTTTCATGATGACTTGGAAACCGGTCGGGAGGGGCGCCAGCCCCGCCCCGCACTCCCTCCCTACGACCCGGTTCGCCTCTCGGACTGAAACAGACGCCTTACATCACCGCGCATTGCGCCCGGTGCCGCGCGATGTCCGGCTTATGGCGGGGGAATGTCGGGGAGATGTGAGGGTTGCGGACGGAGCGGCGCGATCAGAACGACCTTCCATCCTTGCCAGCAAGCGGTACGTTTCTGCAATTGAATGCATTTTCACTTTTCTTTCCCAGATTGCCAGTTTGGGCCTTGCACATCTCGGGCCTTCGTGTACTCTAGAGCAAGTCGCAGGGTGGCTCGGAGCCGACCTTGGCGCGGACTGCTCTCTCGTGGGGTCGACCACCGGCGTAACCAGCCGGCAGATGCGGTGGATGGACCGGCATCGCGTGGGTGGCGGTTCATACCCGCCCTGTCACCCCATGGAGGAGCCATGTTGGCACGATCCCCCAGACATTCCGGCACGCGATCATCCTGCCTCGCCCTAATTGGAGCAAGCACCGTCTTGCTCGCCGCGACGGGCGAATCGATGTGGCACGCACAAGCGGCTGCATTGGAAGGAAGGTGGGCCGGACCGGAAGTCGTTGTGCCCATCGCGATGACGGCCCCTGAAGCGGCGGCCATCGCAGGCGAAAACCTGGAATTGGCGGATCCTCCCAATCTCTTGGCAGGCTTCAGACCTTTCGCCCTCGTCCGCATCGCTTCCGACCCGAGCATTTTCCCGGATGGCGGCGAGGTGCTTGGAGTGAGCAATCATGGCGAAGACCTCGAGGCCATCGCGTTCGGCTACCTGGGGGATGATTACGCCGCCGCTCCGCAGCCCTTCATGTTCACGGCCGCGACCAACTCCGTGACCATGCTCCACATGGGCAGCGGCGCCTACGAGTCCGGCATGGCGATGGCGATCAGCCCGGACGGCTTGACCATCGCCGGCTGGGCGTATCACACTTCTTCATCGAAGATAAAGACGGTCGTGTGTGAAGCGCCGAACT
>CAADHA010000065.1 GCA_900696685.1 uncultured Planctomycetota bacterium | reverse complement strand
GACGTGATCCGGTTCATGGCGGGCAAGGATGGGGTCCGGTGATCTACTCCGCCTGCGCCCAACTGATGGTGCTATCCTGAGTGATGGGGTGATTCGCCCCGCTTTGCGTCACTGCTGGGACACCCGTCATGCTTACTCGGCTGCGAGTCAGAGGATTCAAGTCTCTTGCGGACACAGAGGTCCAACTCACGCCTTTGACGGTCGTCTTTGGACCGAACGCGGCGGGAAAGAGCAATTTTCTGGAATCACTCATTGCGCTTTCTCGACTTGTGAACGAGCGCACGGTCGATGAGGCTCTCAGTCCTCCCTTGCGAGGTCGTGCGCTGGAGATGTTCCGACTTCCTCCGGGCGGGCTGGAGGAACTGATCGGAGAGCGCGAAGCGTCGTTTTCGCTCGAAGCGGACTTGACGGTGGCGCGGCCGGGTACGGACTGTGTGGAACTGCTCTATCGTGTTGAGCCCCTGATTCGCCCCGGCAAGGGCGAACTGCGCGTTCGTGATGAGCATCTCAGCAGAGCCGGTTCCGCCAAGCCTCGAATCGAGTACGAAGCGGGGCAGATTACGATTCGAACGAGCAAGACCGCTGGTCGTCCGTACAAGGAGTCGTTGCCGCTCAACCACACGATCGCGTCGAATCATCAGTTTGGGGGCGACCGGCATCCTGAGATTGAGGCGCTGAGGCAGGAACTTCGCGCCTGGCGCGTGTACTACCTTGATCCTCGTGGGGCGATGCGCGAGGAACAGGGGCCGCGTGAAGTGGAGGACATCGGCGTGACGGGCGAGTGGCTGGCGCCGTTTCTCTACCGACTCAAGCAATCCGACGAGCACCGCAAGCGGTTTGACGCGATCAGGCGCACTCTCCGAAGCGTCGTCCCCTCGATCAGTGAGATCGATGTGGAGCTTGACAAGCAGGGTACGCTTGATATCAAGGTGAAACAGGAAGGTATCGCGTACTCGTCTCGAGTGATCTCCGAAGGCACGCTGCGAATCCTGGCGTTGTGTGCCATCGCCGTGAATCCGTGGTACACCTCACTTATTGCCTTCGAGGAGCCCGAGAACGGCGTCCATCCCGGGAGGATCGAGTTGATCGCGCAGTTGCTCGCATCGGTCGTCAAAGCGGCGGACCGACAGATCGTCGTGACGACTCATTCGCCAACACTCGTCGGCGAGATGGTTCGACTGCAGCGAAAAGGCACCGCCGGGATCAGTCTGCATGTTTGTCGGCGACGCGATGGTGGAACGGTGATCGAACCGTTCGAGACGAGTGAACTGTTCAATGGCGCGGCGATCGAGGAGGGGCTGACCGATACCGATTCGCCTGATGCGATCAAGATCGGAAGCATGTTGACGCGGGGTTGGCTGGATGGCTAGCGCCGTCGTTCAGTTGTTCTGTGAGGACTCCGGGCACGAGCGATTCATGCGTGCGCTGCTTGAGCGTCTGGCCCGTGAATCTGGCGCCGCCGCGCGAAGCAGCATTGGTTGCGCCAGAGGCGGGGCCGGCAACGCACTGACGCATTTCAAGAAGTATCAGGATCGTCTGCGGCGCATCCGACACCATCGGCGGCCCGATCTGCTGGTTGTGGTCATCGACGGTAACTGCGAGGGATGGAATGATCGACGCACCGAGATTCTGCATGCCGCCGATCCGGCGGTTTTTCCTCGATTCGTAATCGGCGTCCCTGATCCACATGTCGAGCGCTGGTGCTTTGCGGATGCGATTGCCTTCCGGAGAGTGGTCGGAATGCCGCCGCCCGCCGACCCGGGCAAGTGCGAGCGCGAACTGTACAAGCGACTCCTCGCTAATGCGCTCGATCATGCTGGGATTCCAGTGCTCACCGGGCCAATGGAGATCGCCCCCGACCTCGTCGAGGACATGGATTGGACGACTATTGAACGCACTTGTCCTTCACTGGCTCACCTCGTCTCCGACGTGCAGTCTCAGTTCCGACAATTCGCCAACGGTTGATGGCGTCCATATCCGCATCACCGGAGACGCCCAAGCCAGCGTTCAATGAACGTGGGCTTCGGCGCGTATGCACGATGAGTGAATGGAGCGCGGCCTCCCGCGCCTCACCCGCCCGCGCTCTCGTCGAGCAGGGCGCGCTTGTTCTCGACGTTCTTGTACTCCTCCGCCTCGGGCAGGGGGTCCTTCTTGGCGGTGAGCTCGGGCCACAGCGGCGCCAGGCGGGCGTTGATCTCGACGTACTCCGCCCACTTCTCCGGCAGGTCCTCCTCGGGGAAGATCGCCTGCGTCGGGCATTCGGGCACGCACAGGCCGCAGTCAATGCACACATCGGGGTCGATGGCAAGGAAGTTCGCCCCTTCGTGGAAACAGTCCACGGGGCACACGTCGACGCAATCGGTGTACTTGCACTTGATGCACGGCTCGGCGACGATGTGAGTCATGGGTGATGCTCTCCGCTAGGCGCTGCCGTGAGGTCGGGGTCGGACACACGGTGCCGGGGCCGGACCGGGGGCGGCGACGCCATTGTAAACGCCTGCTCCGCTGTGGCAACGCCCACGGGCCGATTCCGGGCAGGCACCTGAATCACCCTCGAATCTCGAAAACCCCGTCCACTTCCACGGGAACGCCCAGCGGCAGGGCGCTGCATCCTACGGCCGACCGGGCGTGTCGGCCGATTTCTTCACCGAACACCTCGACCATCAGTTCGCTCGCTCCGTTGCCGACCAGCGACTGGCCCGTGAAGTTGGATGTGCAGGCCACGAACACGCCGAGCCGCACAACCCGCGCGACGCGATCGAGGTCCTCCTCCGTGGCCGCGTGCAGGACCGCGAGCATATTGAGCGCACACAGGCGGGCTGCGGCGTTCGCCTTGTCCGGCGGGACTTCCGTCGGCACGATCCCGACGCAGAGCGGCTTTCCGCCCGCTATGGGAATCTGCCCGCTCGTGTAGATCAGATTGCCCGTGCGCACCCAGGGGATGTATGCCGCGACGGGCTTCGGCGCCGGCGGCAGTTCAAGACCGAGCGAAGAAAGTCGCTTGTAGACAGCCATGCCATCCTCCCTGCTGCTTGTCGCGGTACACGATAGGTCATCGGTCCCGCCCGTTCATTCATCAGGGCAGAACGGGCGCGCAGGGCGCCCGCGCTAGAATTGCGGCTCATGCGCATCCTCCTGACCAACGACGACGGCCTGCGGGCGCCGGGAATCGAGGCGATGCACGAGCAACTGCTCAGTCTCGGCGAGGTCTTCACCGTCGCGCCTCTCGAAGTGCAGTCGGCCACGAGCCACAGCGTCACCTACAGCGCCCCGCTCATGGCCCGCGAGATGCGCATCAATGAGAGGATGACCGGCTACGCCATAGACGGCCGCCCAGCGGACTGCGTGAAACTCGCGATCGAGAACCTCTGGCCGGAGCATCATCCCGAGCACCGCCGCCCCGACCTCGTCGTCTCGGGGATGAACATGGGCTGCAACGTGGGCATTCACGTCATCTACTCGGGCACGGTGGGGGCGGCGATCGAGGCGGCGTTTCTCGGCCTGCCCGCGATCGCCGTGAGCCTCTATCTCGCCGGCGAACTCAAGGGACGCACGTTCGGAGAGGTGCGCTGGGACATCGCCGCCCGACATGCCCGCGCCGCGATCGAACGATGCCTGGCGCACGGCCCGCTCGAGCCGCACTCGGTGCTCAACATCAACATTCCCGCGACGACCGTGGACGGCCCGACGCCGCCGATGAAGGTCGTGCCGATGAATCTCGCCGGTCTGCACGACCGCTACGAGCGGCGCATCAGTCCGGGCGGCCAGGTCTATTACTGGGCCTCAGGCAGCGGCATGGAGTTCCAGCACACCAGCACCGGCAGCGACGTCGAGGCCCTCCTCGCGGGCCACATCACCATCACGCCCCTGCATTACGACCTGACTGACCATGCGCGCCTGCGCAGATGGGCCGAGCGGCTGGCGTGAGTCGGCCTCTTCTGTGCGAGGTCCTTGAAGCTCGCTTCATTACTTCCGGGAATGCCGACGTT
This sequence comes from uncultured Planctomycetota bacterium, assembly GCA_900696685.1. GTDB lineage: Bacteria > Planctomycetota > Phycisphaerae > Phycisphaerales > UBA5793 > UBA5793. The sequence goes on along the minus strand of CAADHA010000065.1, from coordinate 19,491 downwards.
GATCTCCGGCACGCCGATGAACCATGCGTGGTTCTCGTTGAATCCGCCTGGTCCGCGTTCGGGAAAGAATCGCTCGACGGTGAACATGGCGCGCGGGGGCGCCGTGGGGGTGCTCGGATCGTTGGGCAGTTGAGTGAGTTGACCGCCGTTGGCGGGATCGAAGAACCACGCCTCCGCGCTCTGCTCCGAGCGCGGCTTCCAGAAATCCATCTTGATGTACACATCCCGTTCGTGGTAGATCTCGATGGGCTGGGCGTTCGACTCGACAGATTCGAGTCCGATGGAAAGGAGAAGTGCAATAGTAAGAGACATCCACACTCTGTTTGCGAGTCTACTTTGCATGGTGGTTTCCTTCCGACTGATGAGGACTCTCCGGAAACGCCTCCGCCCGACGCGGGAGCGCGGATCTGACATACAATGGCACAACAAGAAAACAAGGCAAAAATCACTGGACAAAACCCAGCGACATTCAAAAAGAACGCGGATTCTGCCTTGGCATCGCAGCAGGATGGCGTATGCTGGTAGTGTGGGCGATGGCGGCCGGGTCCGAAAGCGCAGGGCCGGTCCGGCAGCACCTGACGGGGATCGCCGCGAGTGGAGACCAGCCATGGGGTTGAGGGATCGGTTTCGGGGCAGTCATCGGCAGCGGCCGAATCCCGCTTTCCCGATGCTGGCGTGCTGGCGTTCGCGCATTCTGCACTGGCGCAGCGCTATGAGGCCCACCTTGTCGAGTCGCCGCCAGGCTACGCCATCCTTGAAGTGTCCGATTTCAACAACCGCGGGGAGATGGTCGGAACGGCGTACCGAATCAGCGGGCCGTGGGCTGCCGTCAAGTGGCGTGCGGATGGCCGCGTCGTTCAACTTCCCCAGCGACGTGATATTCACGGACGCGTTGAGCCCACGTTCAACGCGTACGGAATCAATGATCGCGGCGAGATGGCGGGAGTCTGGCTCATCCAGCAGGGCACGTATCGCGTGGCGATCTGGCGCAAAAACCTGATGATGGAGCCGAACGATCTGCTGATCGACGCCCAGCGCGGCATCTGGGGTGTTGGCTGGGGTCCGGGGCTGTGGGTCAATGATGTCGGCCAGATCGCCGGGAGGGGAGGGAACAACCAGCAGTCTGGCGTCGTCCGCCTCGACCCCGTTGACATCGGGCTCACTCTCATCGGTTTCGAGCCATCCCGCCCGGGACGACGAAACGTCATCGAAGGCAACCACGCCACGCCCGGCGGGAGAGTTTCAATCCTCTGGGGCACCACCCGCGGTGAGCCGGCGCCTCTCGAACAGTGTCCGGGCGCGATGATCGACATTGCGGATGCGCGTTTGGCCGCATCAGGCGTCGCCGGCCCTGACGGCCGCGCCACCATCAGCGCCATCGTCCCCACCCACGTCGAGGGAACGTACATCCTCCAGGCCGTCGATCACCGCTCGTGCGAAGTCGCCCCCCCGGCCTGGGCGCTGCTGAAGATGAACAACTGATCGGCGCGGGCAGCCGCTTCGGTGGCCGGCGCGTGCGGGCGGCCCGAAGTGTCACCGCGTCCGTGCCCGGAGCAGGTAGACCACCCATTCGATCCCCAGCAGGGCGAGGGCGGCGGCGACGAGCCAGGGCCAGAGTTCGCGCGGCGTCGAACGGTCCAGCGACTGCGCCGGCGCCGCCTCCTGGCCGATGCGCACTTCATCGACCGGGCGCAGATCGGATTCCGTCTCGCTGAGCAGGTTGGCGATCACGGGCGTGTGCTCGGGCGGCAGGCCCGTGGCGCGGTAGACACCGACGCGGCTGAGCGGGCCGAGCGTCACCGACCCGTCGCCGCGCACGTCCATCGAGCGCGACTCCGGCCCGGTCAACTCGACGGTCGCTGCGCCGCGCGCGGCGCGCACGTTCACCGCCTCGCCCGTGCGGATCATCCACCCTGCGTCGGCCGCGCCTCGATCGGTAAGGAAGTCCACCGCGTTCTGCAGGAAGATCGCGAAACTCACGTGCAGGGGCCAGTTGCTCTGGCGCAGGTCGAAACTGACGATGAGGTGGCGCTGCCCGCCGCGCGGCTCGATGAGGGCGATGATCGGCCCGCCCTGGGCGATCGCCAGTGCCTCGCCGCTCTGCTCGGGCAGGCTGATCCGCCGCCGATCCGCCACGGCAATCGTGTCCAGCCCCACGCTCGCCATGATGGGATGCTGTCGGCTCCAACTGAGCACGCGCCGGCCCGGCTGCTCCGCCTCGGCCGGCACCAGGCTCAATCCCGCCAGCGGCGGCCGCGCACCGAAAGAAATCGTCGGGGCCGATGGAGTGCGCGAAGGTGAGACCCGGTCGAAGATGATGACGCGGAAGGCATCGCCCGATGCGGAGCGAAGCGATTCGCCGCTCTGCTGCGCCGCCTCGAAGCGGGCCGCGGGCCAGGTCTCCACCGCATAGAGCGGCAGTTCCGCCGCCACGCTCATGAGATAGGGATCGGGCGAATCTTCGTCTGCGTGAACAATGAGGATCGATGCAGCAGTCGGCGGCGAGAGCAACAGGCCGACCGTGTTGTCCGTCGCGAGCGCATCGCGCTGTGCGATCGAGAGCCTCAATACGCCGCCCGCTGCGTTGAGGAATCGCAGGCGGGCGAGTCCTTCCGCCGGCCCATCAGGCTCGGTCGCCTCCAGCGCCACAACTTGTGAGTCAAGAGGCGCATCGTCAATGAATGCGTCAAGGCGCACGGAGCGCAGGGCGGCATCCGTGCTCAGCAGGCCGCAGAGGACATCGACCTGTTGAGGATCGCGCTCATCCCGACGCGCCGCGAGAAACGTCAGGCCGATGTTGCTCCAGTCCGGCTCTTCTTCCGCGCCTGCTGCCGCGGAGAGGTACTCGATGGTCCCGCCGGCGTACGTCGGCATGCGCTCGTCGGCAAAGCGGCCGTCGCTCAGCAGGATCGTGCGTACCGACGTCGGTTCGTCGCCTGAGTTCTCCGGGCCTGCATGAGTCTCGGCCAGGCGCAGGGCTGCGGCGAGCATGCCTGGCTCCTCCAGCACGTCCAGACTCTGCACCGCCGCCCGAACCAGACGCAGGTCAGAAGTGAACGGCTGCACGATCCGGGCGCGCGAAGCGAATGCGATCACCATTGCCTGAGCGGCCTCTCCGGAGCGTCCCACGCGATCAAGCATCTCAATCGAGGCCCGCTTGGCGCGATCCAGCCGCGAGGCGGCCCGCAGCGGATTCACCTGCCCCTCGCTCACGCTTCCGACCGGCGCGGCTGCCATCGATGCGCTCACGTCCATGAGCAGGATGAAGCGCGGCGCGGCCGACCCTTTCCGCTGGCCCAGGATCGGCCTCGCGAGGGCCCCCGACAGAAGCAGCAGCAACAGAAGTTGGAGAAACAGCAGCCATGAGGCGCGCAAACGCTGAAACGGCGTGTTCGCCTGAAGATCCTCCACCGCCCGCGACCACAGGAGCGTCGAGCCGATCCGGACCTCCCGACGCCTCAGCTTGAGGAAGTACATCAGGAGCAGGGCGGGCAGCACCACGCTCGCCAGGATGAGCGCCGGGATGGGGTTCAAAAGCGACACGGCGAGAGTCTAGCCCCGTGCGGTTGCGCGCATCCCCCGGTTGCATCGCCCGCCGCGAGGCGCGGATTTCTCTGGCGTCCTGCCCGCTGTCGTCCGATATAGCGATAGCCATGAAGTCCGACATCCGGTCGATCCTCAAACTCGAAGTGCCGCTGATTGTCCGCATTGCCGAGCGGGCGATGCACGTCGATGAAGTCGTGCAATGGGTGCCCGGCATGATCATCGAGATGGGCAAGAACGCCGACGAAGAACTCGAACTCCTCGTGAACAACGTGCCCGTCGGGTGTGGTTCGGCGGTGAAGATCACGGAGAACTTCGGCATCCGCATTTCGTACGTCGGTGATCTGCGTGCGCGGATCGACGCCATATCCGGCCGGGCCACTTCGTCGGAAGGAGAGCCTGCGGTCGGCGCATCGGAGGTTGACGGCAAAGCAGGTGGCGGCGCCGAAGGAGAATCGGCGCCCCCCCGGGCGTCCGCATCGGCAAGCCGTGCTCATTGAGGATGTTTCGGCGGGCCGCCGGGCGGGATAGACTGACCTGAGGCGGAGAGGCGCCGGTGTCGGGTCGATCATGCCCGGCCCGCACTGCAGCGCCTGGGCAGGAGACAGGATCGTGAGCCGGAATTCGATCTCGATGCACCGCGTGGTGAGGGCCGTCCTTGTGGCGGGTGCGACGTTCGGAGCGACCGCATGCTACGGCCCGTACAAGCCGCGCTCGCTGCAGCGCGTGATCGGTGCCGGACTGGTCGCGGAGTATGATTCGCACAGCGACCGGCTGGTGCGATTCGGTCCGCGCGGCCGGTTCAACCTGCTGCATGTCCGCGACGATGCCGAACCGGTCTCAGGCGACCCCTGCACGCACCGCGGCGGCATGTACTCGTGGGTCAGCCCTCAAAGCGCGTGGACGGATGAGCAGCGCCGCTATCAGCCTTGGCCGCCTCCCACCGCGATGGACCGCGGCCCGACGCGCGCCACGCGCCATGCGCTGAACGAGTTTGAAGCCCTCGGCCCGGTGCTCCCCAACGGATTGCGCGAGGTCAAGGGCATGCAACTCGGGCGCGACCAGTTCGGCCAGCGCGCGGTCGTGACGCACGGCCTGATCAACACTTCCGATTCGGTGCGGCGCGGCGGAGTGTGGCTCAGCACGGCCGCCATTCCCGGTTCCGTCATCGCCGTCATCACGCCCTCCGACGGCCGCACAGTCCAGTTCAGCACGCACCCCGGCGCCGCGGAGGTGTGGGAAAACGTCACCCGCTCGCGCAGTCGATGGACGCTGGTGCGCACCAAGCGCTACTACGACTGGCTGGGGCTGGGTGGAACGTTCAAGGTGCGCGTTCCTTCCGACCGGGTCATCGCGATTCACCGCCGGGGGCACTGGCTCGTGCGAGTCGGGGAACCCTGGTCTCCTGAGGCAGATACGCGGCTGGAAGAGATGGGCCACGCCCCCGTCGAGGTAGCCGTGAACTTCGGCAGACGGATTCACGAGGCCGCGCTTCTCGGACCAATCCTCGAGATTGCGCCTGGAAGCAGGACCGATTATCGCGAGCACTGGTACATCATTCCCGGGGCCGCCTCGCGCGTGCGGCAACTCGACCGCTTTCTCTACGATCTCGACCCGCTCCGTTTTCCTCTTCCCGACTACCTGGTAGACGAGGAGGACGACTCCGAACTGCGGGAGTGGCTCGGAGATGAAGAAGAGGAAATGCGGCCGCAAGGGGAGCCGCCGGCCGAGGTCGGTCGCGACGCCCATGACGAGCCGCCCATCGATGTCGATGACGTACAGAACCGGTAGATCGCTTGCGGACCGGTCCTCAATCGCGAGAGGCGACGTGGTTCGCTCTGCAGGACGGCACGGCGGCCGGCGACCGGTCCTCAAGCGCGAGAGGCGACGAACCCCCGGCGCTGATCCCGCGCGGCATGGTCCTGCGAGATTAATGGCATCGTTGTGCAGCCCGGTGAACATTAGATCGCTGCTGCACGGCCGTGATGCCGGAGGCTGCTTCTCGAATTGAAGGAGACACCGTTATCGCCCTGAAGATAGGCAACCAGGCCGCGCATGCGCCGCGTCGGTGAATCTTGCTTTCGGTGCAAGGTCGCTCACGGCATGCTGCACGCCATATTCGCAGGCCGAGCAAGGAGAAGTGACCTTCCCAACACGTCAATCTGCATGAAGCAGGTGAGTTGGGCAAAAGGTTCGGGCTGCCTGACTGAAGAAATCGGCAAGCCGCGTAACTGGGCTGAACCTGTGCATCTCCGCCGCGCGCTGGCGCGAGAGTACGATCGGTGTGTAACTTCGACATTTTTTGACGAAATCGGGTTTTTGTGCTTCACATCGCGCGGCTTCGATGTAATCTATGCATCGCGCGAACGGCGCCAGGGCGCGTCGGCGCGCGAGTCTCGAGTGCAGCGATGGGAGACATCCGCTCGGCGCCTGGGCGGAAGATGAGATCGAGACTCTGGAGCGCCATGCCGGCGCGTCGCCGTTGTCGCGCTCCTTCGACGATGGAAGGGAAGCGGATGGAGGAGAGGTATGATGTTCGCAGTGCAGAGGACTTCAACGAAGTGGAAGTTGGGCGCGATGGGACTGGCCCTTGCGGGAAGCATGCTGCTCGTGGCGGCCAATCGTGTCGGCGCCCGGGATGTGGAGCCGCTTGAGAACCATGACTGCATCTTCGGTTCATGGGTTTACTGCTACTACAGTTACTACCCCATGTGCCATCTTCAGCCCGACGGAACGCCTTGTTTTGAGTGTCCGGACGTATTCCTCAACAAGGCCAAGTGCGTGCCGCGGCCGAATTACACGTGCACACCCTCGGAAGAACTGCCTTGGAACTGCGGTCAGAAGATGATGGGCGTGTGCATCATGTCCGAGTGTTTCGGTTCGATGCCGGGCCCGTCGTTCTGCACGCTCATGCAGTGCGTGGCGTATCCCAACTGAGGCGGGCTGGGCGGGAATTGATTGGATGTCGGCGGCCGATTCGGCCGATTCCTGAGATGGGTCGGGTGGCTCTGCGTCCATGTCGAAGAGGGAATGGCCATGGCGATTCAAGCAATGTTGGTCGCGCCGGCGGCGCTGATTCTGGCAGCCTCCGCAGCCCATGGCTGCAACACGCCTGATCGAGCCGCGCTCGCGGTTTCGCTTCGCGAGGCGCAGGATCTCCGGGCTTCGTTCCGCGCAAAGATCGAGCGCGCCTACCTGGAGGGGGAGCGCCCTCGAGCCGAAGAGCGCGTTTATGTGACGCTCCTGCTCGACGGCCGGGGCCGGCAGCGCCGGGAAGCCTACTTCCCCCAGGAGTATCGCGGCCGGGCTAATGTCGTTCAGGTCGATGTCTGGGACGGGCGGCTGCTCATGCAGCAGTGCTACCAGGCTGCGAAGAAGAACACCGCGCGCAACAGCGTCATCATCACCGAGACCCTCATCCAGAGCAACGACCACGAGAAGGTGAAGACGGCGTTCGGCCAGCGCTTCTTCCATTCGGAAGAGAGTCCGGCCGACATCCTGGCGCGGCGCGACGGCGAGGTGACGATCCGCGAGTCGTCGCTGATGGGGACGCCGGTGATCGAAGTCGAGTTCAGCCGCCTGCCCTTCAGCCGAGCCGCCCGCATCATTCATCGTTACGACCCTGCGCGGCAATGGCTGCTTCTCGAACAGGAGACCCTGGCTTACGGCGGGATGGAGACCAGTTCCACCGCCGATGACGTGTTGCTCTTTCATGAACGTCTCGTCGCGGGCGAGTTGAATCCTGCAGGAGGGGTGTGGGTCCCCGGACGCATCGATGTCTACGCCACGATCCGTCCCGGCCAGAAGGACGAGCAGAAGTACCACGCGATCACGCATCTCAGCAACATTGAGATCGCGCCCGCCTTCTCCGACGGAGACTTCACCGTCGATCTGGCTTCGCTGCCGCTGCACAGCGAGATCGCGGACGCCCGAATCGGCGCCACGTACCGGATCGGCGAGAACATCGTGTATCTCGACGGCCGGCTGCACGAGGTGAAAGAGGTCATCACCGGTCCGATCGAGCCCGAGGCGTTCCCGATCGTCATGGCCGGCGCAACGGCGATCGTCGATCCCCGCCAGCTGGCATCAGGTCGCATGACCATCGCCGACTGGATGCGTCTTGCAGGCTACGGGTTGCTCGCAGCCGCGATCTTTGGCACGGCGGTCGTGTTCTTCCGCCACAAGTGGTCCGGGGCCTGACCTGGGTGCCGGATCGAGGGGTGGATTCTGAAATCAAGGGTGGGGGGCACGCACGGCTTCGTGCGGCAGGTAGCGTTCCGCGCCTCGGCGCGAACTACCGCCGCGGCCGTGCGCAGTCCAGGCGCTGCGGACCGGCGGCCAGTCTTGGTTTGGACCGGACCGAGCCGGAGTGTGTGAATGGGGTGTCGTGCCGGCCGTCGGCCGGCGGCCCGGCTTGAGTCCGCCAGGCACGCGGCACCTTGAGATTGAAACGGAGAGCGAGATGAATCGAAACTTTGCGATCGTGGGGGCGGCAGGGGCTGTCCTTGCCTTGGCCGCCACACTCCTGGTCAGCGCCGAACTCTGGGGGCGCGTCGCTCCCGGTTATGCCGTCAGCCAGCAGTTTGACACCGGCCACCTCATGGTTGAACTTCCCCATGACGTCACACACCGATTCCGCTTCCGCAATGACCGGTCAGAGTCTCTCGAGATCGTCGAAATCAAGCCGTCCTGCGGTTGCACCAAGACCGAAGTGGCGAAGCGCACGCTGGCGCCAGGCGAAACGGGCTGGCTCGAGGTGACCACTTCGCTGGACGGCTCGGGCGCGTTCTCCACCAGCGTCGATCTCCAGTGGTCCACGGGCGAGAAGACAACCTACTTTCTGTCGACTTTCGCCCAGGTCAACCGCGACCTGCTGCTCTCGCGCGGCACCATCGATCTCGACATCGATGAATCGCGCACCGTCGTCGTGACATACATCGACCAGGAAGGCCTCGAACCGGGTCCGCTCGTGCTCGAGCACCCGGAGGCGCTTGAGGTAACGGTGGCGCCGTGGGACCAGATCATCAAGGTGGATCATCGCTACGGCATCGCGGCCCGGCACACCGCGGTCGTGCAGGTGCGTCTCAAGCACGCCGTCAGCGAGGTCGGCCGAGTGAATTTCGCCCTGGCGAACCACCCCAAGGTGAATGCGAAGGAACTGGTCGTGCGCACGCCGGAACTCATTGCGCGCTACGGCCAGGACTTCCGCCCGAGACGCGACCGGCCCCTGCGCCCGGCGCCGCATGCCGGCGAGCCTGTCGGATCTTCGGCGTCGAAGGAGTAGTCGTTCGGCGCATCAGGGCAACAATGCAGCACGCCATCGAGGCACTAACGGATCCGAGATCGCTCGCGCCATCGCATTCGCCGCCGCCTGCCGCGTCGAATCAGAAGTCTTCAGGGTTGCGGGCGAGTGAGATCGGCGATGGGCTTGATCTCTCCCGTCGGCAGGCCGCGCGCTTTCCACAGTTGCGCCAGGCGCGCCGGATCGCTCGGCTCGGTGATGTGGCCCTCGGCGGAAACCATGCGCACGATCTCGCCCTTGCCGCTGATGGTCTTGATCGTCGGCGGCTGGGCCGGGTCGAGGCGCGACTCCACAGTGAACCGGTCCGCGTTCCCGGCCATCGGCTTGATGATCTCGGTCCGCCGCTTGATATCCGCGGTCTGCGGCCGGAAGTTGTACATGACGTACGACCCTTCCCGGCCCGGGTTGAGAATGCGGTAGAGCAGATGCTGCTCCGCCTGTGAGACGTACGCGTCGGGAGTGGTGAAAGTGGAACTTCCTCCGCTGCCATCCGGCACGTTCACGAAGAGATCGATGCGCCCACCCTGCCTCGTGCCGCTGATTGATGAGCGGCTCAGGACGTTGTATCCCCCGCGGACCTTCTCATACATTACCTGCCGTGTCGACCAGATCTCGCGCTGGCGATCGAAGGACATCCACGCGAGGCTCTCGACTTCTGAGACGAAGGCATCTTCGGCGGTGTCGCCTGCGACGAGGAACCGGGCGGTCTGGCTCACGAGAAGCCCTTCTTCCTTCTCAGCCGGAACGAAGCGCGCCGGATCAGGGCTCTCTCCCACCAGGCCGCGCGGACCGATGTCCTCGCGGAAGCGGTAATAGGCGACCTCGCGCTCGCCGCGATCGTCCTTCCTGTAGACGCGGTACCACGTCTCCGGCACGATCATGCGTCGGTAGTCCTCCGCCTTGAGACGGGCGAGCGCCTTGACGGTGGCATCCACGCCCTGCTGCAACTCCTGGGCGACCGCGGCCGGGTCGCGGAATCGAAACGTCTCCGCGCTCGCCTGCGTAAGGGCGATGATCTCATCGGCGCGCACTCCATCGCCCCGCACGCCGTAGATCACGAACGTGCCCGGCGTCGGATTGAAGATGGTGTAGACGCGGACCTCGCGCATCACGCCGTCGCGCGTCTCCATGGAGAGTTCCACGGCAAACTGCTCGGCGTCCTTGTCCCCGATCCGCAGCGCCTTGCGGTACCGCTCCTTGAATTCCCTGACTCGCTGCCGGGACGAATCGCCCGTGCCGCGACTGGTTTCCAGGGCGCGATCCGTCACCGCGGCGATCGTCTCCGCCTCGTTGCGCGTGAGGATGACCTCAAGCGTGCCGATCCATGACATGTCGAGCGTCTCGATGAGGATGCGCTGAGTCGACTGCGGGTTACGCGTGATCTTGACGCCTTCCGGCAGGCGCATGGTCAGCCCCACGCTCTCCTCTTCGTAGACGGCATCGCTGAGGCGCACGGGCGTCGCAGACGTCGGATCGGCGGGTTTGCTCCGCTGCGCGGCCGCGCCGGTCGCAGACAGCCCACCCAGTACGAGGGCGAGCACTCCAGTCGCGGACCATCGCTTGAGGTACTCGTGCGCGCGCATCATCCAACTCCTTGTTTCAAACGCAGCGGGGACTCCAACGTGGCCATTATCGGCGAGCCCGGCGCGTCTCTTGCATCAACCGGGCCGACGCGCAGGACGGCTCCGGTGCCGAGGCCCGCCTCGGGCGCGCGTGAGCGCGACATCGTCCACGCCAGGGCCAGCAGCACCGCCAGGACCACGAACATCACGATCGAGACGAGGCGACGTCGCGTTCGGTCGCTTCCCCAGCGTGAGTCCGGCCCGGCCATGGCTAATGGTAGGAGTGCGCCCCGCTTACGCGGAAGGCGGCGTTGTGAGGGCATGGCGTTCAGCGTCCGGTCGCGGTGGCGGCTGACGCCTCGCTTGGACCCGCGGTAAGCGGCTGCACTACGATGACTCGCATGGCGGGCAGCGCACCTGATCGTCTCCAGCGCGCGAAGGCGGAAGGGCTCACCGACGTTGAGAGAGCCTGCCCGGCTCTCGCGGAGGTGTACCGCTCAGGGACGACCCGGGCGGCCGACGGCACCACGATCTCCGTTCACTCGCACATTTCCCTTGCCTACGCCGAGGCCTTGTTTCAGGTCGTGCGCGACTTGCAGCCACGCGTGTGCGTCGAGATCGGCCTGGCGCTGGGCACGTCGGCTCTGGCGATACTCGCGGGTCTCGAAGCGGCCGGCGGCGGGGGCCGGCTCATCTCGATCGATCCCAAGCAGGATGACAAGTGGCGCGGCGCGGGGCGAGCGGCCGCCGAGCGCGCAGGATACAAGGATCGCCACGAAGTGATCATCGAACCTGATTTCACCGCACTGCCGGCCCTGTTGCGAATGGGCCTTCGCGCCGACTTCGCCTACATCGACGGCTGGCACACGTTCGACCACGCCATGCTCGACTTCTGGTACATCGACCGCATGATGTCCGCCGGCGGGATCGTCGCGTTCAACGACTGCGGCCTGGCGGGCGTGGACAAGGCCATCGGCTTCGTGCAATCGCATCGCAAGTACGAAGAGATGAGCGTCGGTCTACGCGTGGACTTCGGTCAGTTGGGCCGCACACGCTGGCTCGGGCGCCTGCTGCGCGGCCGCACGCGCGGCCTGCGCCTTCGCCAGCACCAGGACCGCTACTTCCGCAAGGTCGAGGACTGGCAGGCGCCGTGGGACTTCTACGCACCGTTCTGAACTGCGCGGCGCCCCGCTCAACGCGCACGCACGACCGGCTGCACCCATGCCATTTCGCGTTCGCCCACCGCAAACGGATTGGGATGCGGCCGCGAGGAGACGACCACGGCTCGCACGTAGAACTCATCGCCGCGGAATCGATACGCGGCAGGGTTCGCGATCGTCTCGTGCAGCACTTCGCCGACCGGTCCGCCGGCGCGCGTGCCGATGAAGCGGGTCGTGTACGTTACGCCCGGCTCAGCATCAGTGTATATTCGAAGCCGCCGGTCGTTGCGTTCAATGCGCCGAAGCGCCACGCCCGTGCTCGCGTAGAAGTCGCCGCGAAGCATGGCCTTCAGGATCGTCTCGGCGTCGAGGGTCTCAGCGCGGACCATGATCCAGCCGCGCCCGGGATTCGATTGACCGTCAGGAACCTGGTGGTAGTTGTGCGAGTCGTCGGTGGCGAGGCCGTAGAGCACGCCGAGATCGAGTGCCGTGAGGCGCGTGGCGAGCGCAATGTCCCACATTTCCTCCGTGCCGGGGTGGTCGGCGTCGCCGTCGTTGCGGACGCTGCGGTGGCCGTTGTAGACCTCGAAGAACTGCTCGCCGCGCAGGCGTGCGATGTCCTCGACGCTTACCCCCCAGCCGAAGTTGGGGTGGTTGACGTGCGCCAGCGTCGTGCGATCGTGCGCGTGGCCGTGGGCGATCACGGCATCGATGTTGCGCTGCATCACGTCGAGCACGCTCTCGCCTCCCTGCGGCCTGATGAGGTCGGCGAGATTCAGGCCGTTGACGTGCACCGGCAACCGGTTGAATGAGTCGGTGATCTCCTCGCCCTGGATGAAGATGAAGGCGCCGGGTTGCTCGAAGTCCTCGCGCAGTTCATCCAGCGTGCGCAGGCGCATTTCGCGCTTGCCCTCGACGTCGCGCACCTCGACGCGCTCGGTCCCGAAACGGGCGGCGAGTTCCCCGACGCGCTCGGAGGTGAGTCGGCTGCCCGGGGCATCGAGAACGGGGAACCACTTCTCCCCGCGCGAGAGGATGTTGTGGTCGGAGAGGACGAGGAAGTGATAGCCGTTGTCGCGGTACCACGCCGCGGCGAGTTCCGGCGCGGCGTCGCCGTCGCTCCAGAGCGTGTGCGTGTGCGTGTTGCCCTTCCACCAGCGCGCCGATGGCTCAGCGCAGCCGGAGACGATCGCGAGGAGTGCGGCCAGACGGAGGCAGGTCGGTGCCGTTGGCATTGCGGCGGTTTCCTCGTGTCAAGGGTCGTGGCCAAGCGACCTTCCGGGGGGCGTGGGCCACGCCGTCGCACCAGCGACGCTCGAATCAGGCCTGTCGGCGAGCGGCGCAACTGCGCAGCTCGCCGGCCGCAGAGTCTTCCTTCGGACTGCGGCGCCCGGCCTGTTGTGCAACGCTGTACATGCCGTCATCGTACCTCTCGATCGGCAAACCGTCTGCACGATCCTTGACGGGGCGGCGTCGTCCCGCGCGCTGCCCCGAGTGCGGCCTGGACCATGCCGACGAGGATGCTGCGATGTGAGTTCACGCCGCGCTGTGCGAATGCGTGGCCGGACTCCGCGACGCGCGCCGGTGGAACTGCCCGGACACTCGCCAGGACCCGCGCGCGGCTCCCGATCCTGCAGCGAAGTGGCCGAGGCGTGCTCGCTGATGACGACGGCCAACTCGATCCGCCGGACTGATGCGATCGCGTCAGCGTCCGGCCATGTAGCGATCGAGGACGGAGCCATCCTCGGCGATGAGCGTTTCGCGGTTGGGTCCTGCGCCGATGCGCGTCACGCTCTTGGCCATCTCGCCGTGCGCGTTGAAGTCGGTCAAGGCCCTGCTGCCCTCGTCGAAGACAAACAGGCGGCCGTCCTTCTCGATGACCACGAACCCGGACTTCTGAGTCGAGTGCGAGCCGGACACTCCGCCCTTCTCATCATTCGACACGCATCCGGAGAAGGCCGCTGCGGCGACGAACAGAGCGGCTGCGGCAACGACACGCGATTGACAGTGCATCGAAGACCTCCCGGGTTGTACAACTATTGGAATTAAGATTCGCATCATCAGGCACTGCACGCGATACTTCGAAGGCGTGCACTCCAGACGATTGTCGAGGCTCACCGACACGGCCGCAAGCGGCGAAGGCGGAATTCACTGCAAACGAACAATCTGAACCAGATCGGAACAGTCGTGATCAGGCCCGCTCGAACTCGCCGGCGAGTCGCTCGGAGAGGGCCGTCAGCACCGCATGATCGTGCAGCGGGAACGCCCAGGTCCTGTCGTTGAGCAGCGGCCGCTCTTCCATACGGCGCTCGATCAGGCGTGCGCGAAGTCGAGCATCGTCCAGGACGCTGCGGTGCTCTTCAACAAGGCGCCTCTGCATCGCCCGCATGCGCTCGAACACCTCGCGCCGTGCCGCGCTGCGGCGCGGCAGACACTCGATCTCGCGCCGCATCGCCTCACGTTGGTGTCTCGGCCGCGGATCATCCAGGAAGCGATCCACGTTGAAGGGCAGGTGGTGGAGCATCCAGCGCGCGTGGGCGAGATCGGCGTCGCTTGCCGCGTCGCGATGGAAGTCGAGCGTCGCCGTGGCGGTGACGGTGGTCTGCGGCGCCAGATCGGCACCGAGCCAATCTGCCAGCCACGCTTCGGTGATGCGGTCATACTCGGACCCGCCCGTCCCGTGGATGAAGAGGTCGCACAGGGCGAGACGTGCAATGCCGGTCATGAGCAGCGCACGAGGCCAGAGGACGGCGTCGCTGCGTCCGAGGTCATGCTCGAACGCGCGGTGGCGCCGACCGTCGGCGGTGATGAGCCAGCAGGGGATCTCACATCCCCCGCTCGTGCGTCGTTCGAGCAGGGCCACGCCCGCCTGAGGCCGGCGACCTGCCGCATCGTTGTAGGTTTGCCACGCGTGCAGCGGCCCGTCCTGAATGTGACGCAGCAGTGTCCGCCACAAGGACGTCTCCGCGAGGGATGAGGCGCAGACGAGATGGCGCGGCCGTGCCGGAGCATTCGTCTGCTCCGCCGCCGAAGGCAGCGAGCGGTTTGCGAATCGCACGTCGCGCAGCAGCGCCGCGGCGAGCGCTGCCTGCTCCGCCCGGCTCTTGGCGCGGCGCATGAGCATGAGCGCCTGGCCCATCACGCGGCAGCGAGCCTCCAGCCCCGGTAGCGCGAATCGCTCGCCATCCTGCAGGCGCCACGCATGTGGATCAACGATCAGCGGTGCCTGCGCGCCGGTCGGTCCCTCGTGCGCCTCACCAGGCCACTGCGACCAGTGCAGATCTCGCCGGACCAGCACGCCTTCACAGTCGATCACCGGCACGCGCAGCACATGCAGTTCGCCCGTGTCCTGGTCGACGGCGATCTCGATGAGCGCCTCGGCATCAAGTGCCGCTCCGGCGGCGTCGAGCGCGAGATACTTCGCGAGAATCCCGGCATGAAAGAAGCCCGGCTGATGCCCTGTGGCGATGATGCGCTTCGGCTCGGCGCCGAGAAGTTCGCGCCTCGTCAGCGCCTGCCACTGTGCAATCGTGCGGCCGAGGATCGGCCCATCGGTTCGTGGTGCGGAGACGAGCCTGCGCCACTCGAAAGGATGCGGGTCGATGCGGACCGATTCGAGCATGAAGCCGATCCTCCCCGCGACGCCGCGGCGTCAGCGCCCGCAGCCGCAGCAGACCGGCTCGTCCGCCTTCAGATCGATCCACGCCTTCTCCGGCAGCATCCGCCGGCAGCGGCGCAACTCTCGGTGCAGCGTCTGGCGGTACTGCGCCAGTCGCGCCGTCGGATTATCGAGCGGTCCGCCGAACGTGCGGTTCGGGTCGTTGTAGATCAGCCGGATCGGCAGTTCGCGGATGCGCAGACCATGTGCCACGGCCTGCACCCAGAACTGCATCGGAAAGTCATAACCATCCACATCCAGGTTAAGCCGCTTCATCGCACACACTCGGTACGCCTTGAATCCGCAGAAGCCGTCGGTGAGTTTCAACCCCAGGCGCCGGTTGATCTCTTCAGTGATGGCCTGATTGATCGCGCGCCGGTCCGAAGGCGGCTCAGAGTTGCCGTCGTGCGCGGCAAGATAGCGGCTGCCTGAGATCACATCCGCATCTTCCTGCTCGATGGCGCGGAGGAAGTCGGGGATCGACTCCGGCTCGTGCTGCTCGTCGCAGTCCATCGTGATGACCCACTCGTGCCGGTCCACCGCCGCCCAGCGGAAGGCATCGAGCATCGACCGGCCGTAACCCCGGTTCACCGCATGGCGGATAACTTCAACGGGGTGCATCGCCAGCAGCGTCGGAGTATGGTCCGTCGAGCCGTCGTCAATGGCGAGGACATTGGGGGCGAACTGGCGCACCTTGCCCAGCACGTCACTCACGTGCTTCTGCTCGTTGTAGATCGGGATCGCCACGAGCGTGCGGTCGAGGATCGTCCGCTGCGTGGCGGTGCAGGAGCGGATGTCGGGCGTCATACCCGATGTTACTCGCGTGTGAGCGAGGCGACCAACGGTGAGCGACAAGGCCGATCCGGGCGTCCTTCCCCGTGGAGGTCAGAGACCGGCACCGTAGAATCGAAGACATGAACGCCGTCTCGGACCACACCGGCAGCGCTTCGCGGGTAGACGATCAGCCCTTCATCGTCCCCCTCTGCGCCGTTTTCCGCAAGCACCTCAAGGCCGACGGGCAGAAGTTCACCGCCGAGCGGGCCAGAGTCCTTGACACCGTCATCCGCATGGAGCGGGTCTTTGAAGCCGAGGATCTGCTTGACGAGTTGCGCCGACGCCGGATGCGCGTCTCAAAGGCGACGATCTACCGGACGCTCAAACTCCTCCAGGATGCCGGAATCATCGAACCGGTCCTCTTTGATCAGAAGCAGACGCACTACCAGCTGGCCTACGGCCAGCCGCCGCGCGACCAGATGATCTGCGTCGAGACGGGGCGGGTCATCGAGATCAGCGTGCCGGAGATCATCGACCTGCGCGATCAGATTGCGGCGAGGCACGGCTGGTCGCCGGTGGGCCACCGGCTGCAGATCTTCGCCGTCTCGCCGGAGGCCGAGGCGTCGGAAGGTCCCGTCGGGGACTGATCGTACCGGGACCGCCTGCCGAACCGGCGCGCCTGCCGCTCTCCGCCGAATCAGGCAGTTCCTCGATTGTGGGCCGTCGCAATAACCACCCTTGTCGAGACGTTGGCATGCGGTCGATGGCGCGGGCGGATCGGCCCGCCTGCAATGCGGCCGACTGTTCGATTCAAACGGGAATGAAAGGAGAGGTTCTCATGTGGAAGATGCTGATGATCATGCTGGCGGCGCTGCTGGCCTCTGCTGCGGCTCCGGGCGTCGCCCAGGCGCAGACGATCCGCTTTGGCGGCGTGGTCGAAGAGGTGCGGCATGAGTCAATCGTGTTTCACACCGACCGCGGGTCCGTTGAAGTGCTCGTGACGCACGAGACCCGCCTGGTCCGCAACGGCCAGCCCGCACGTCTTGCCGATTTCCAGCGCGGCGACCGCGCACGCGTCGTCGCCGAGCAGACGAATCGAGGCCTGATCGGAATCTCGATCGAGGCGTGGAACACCATCTTGCTGCACGGCGTCATTGCACGCGTCGGCCATGACGCCATCCTGTTGAGAACCGATCGCGGGGATGTCCTCATCGGCGTTACGGAGCGGACGGTGATCATCCGCGACGGCCGGCCCGCCCGCCTCGCCGATCTCCAGCCCGGCGACCGCGCCGGCGTCGAGGCAATCCCGGATGGTCACGGCGGCCTCATCGCACGAACCATTCACGCCCGCAGCGGAGTGCTCCTGGTCCGGGTTTCGGGCGTCATCACGGAGATCGGCCGCGGATCGTTCATATTGCACACTGATCGCGGCGACGTGCGCGTCGCGGTTACGGAACGCACGCGCATCATGCGCAACGGCGAGCCGGCCCGGTTCGAGGATCTCCAGGTGCGCGACGGCGCCATCGTGCAGGGCCAGTGGGAAGGCATGGGCCACGACCGCCGCCTGGTGGCACACCGCATCGCCGCACGGGGGCATTGAGCCGACGGCTGATGCGCCATGATCGCTACTTCAGGGCCCTGCCGCGCCTTCGCGGCGGGGCCTTGTCTTGCGCGCTCGCCTCGCCGCGCGCCTCACGCGCGCTCTGCGCATCTCATCAGTCGAGATATCCCAATCCGCGCAAGCGATCGACGAGGACCTGCTCCTCGCTCTCGTCGAAGACATCCCGTCCTTCGCCCCAACCCTTGCCTTCCTGCGATGAAGAGCCGGCGTACTTCACCTCGTGCGCCGCGAGCCACTCGTCCGTGAAGGCTTCGTGGATGAACTTGCCGTCCATGTCCTTCGGGATCGGCAGGCCGAGGTACGCGAGGACGGTCGGCACGACGTTGAAGATGTCGGTGGAGATGCTCGGATTGTGCCTGATGCCCGGCCCGCAGGCGAGGAAGCAGCCTTCCATGCGGTGCATGCCCGAGCCGGTTTTCCAGTCCGCCTTGCGGAAGGCGCCCTTGCCCAGCGAGAAATCGGCGATCCACTCACCGTCGTCGAGGAAAAAGACGATGTCCGGCGCGCGATCGACGTACTTGCCGCGGTAGACCTTCTCGCGCACCTCGACATAGGAGAGCATCGGCCGGCCCGTGTCGGGATGGCGGATCTCGCGCAGGGCCTCGATGACCTGAGCGCGGACCTTCTCGTAATCCTGCGGTTCGATGCAGCCGTGATCGACGTGCGAGCCATACAGTCCGCGCCCCTTGACGTTGAGATAGAGCCCGCCCTCCGTGTTGCTGGCCATGTAGGCTTTCGTCTTCTCCCAGTCGATGGACTCGTAGAAGACGTCGTAGAAGGTGCGTCCGCCGGCCTGCCGGGCCGCCCGCTTTGACAGCCGCTGCCTCGCCAACTTCTGAAACCCGATCGTCTTGAGAAACTTGTACCACGCTTTCCTGAGGAAGATCAGCGCCAGCGCCTGGCGGATCTTCATCTGGTTGACGACCAGCAATCCCTTCTGCGCGAGGAAGGTGTTGACCATCACCTTGCCGTAGAGCGGCCCGAATCCGTGGTCGGAGGCGAAGAACACCGCCGTCTCCGGCCCGGCCTTCTCGATCAGTTGCGCGATCATCCGGTCCTGCTGGCGGTAAAACTCGTGTACCTTGTCCATCACCGCCTGGCTGTACCGGCCGGCCTGCCTGAGTTTCTCGCGCTCGGCCGGATCGATGTAGTTCCACAGCGCGTGCATCATCCGATCCGTTTCGGTGAAGCACGGGAAGCAGAGATCCCAGTCGGGGTACTGGTCCATGAGGTGCAGGCAGTACTTCGTGCGCTGCTGCTCGCACCTGATCTCGTCATCGATGAACTGCTCGGGTTTGCTCGCCGAGTAGCCCTGCCAGTTGACGGTGATGGTGTACTCGCCGAGTTTGGGTTCGAGCGTCGGTATGAGATTGCGCGGCCAGGAGAAGTCGCCCTCCTTGTGCGGCGAGAGCATGTCGGCGAGCATCACGCCCTTGATGGGCGCGGCGGGGTAACTCACCGGTACGTTCATCACGATGCTCGTCCGGCCCGCCTCGGTGAGGATCTGCCACAGCGTCTTGCCGTCCACCTCGCGGGCGTTGATGACGCGGCGGCTGATGCCGGCCCTGTTGTCCGCTTTCGTGGGTTTGAAGAAGTCGAACACGCCGTGGTTGCCCGGCTGCTTTCCCGTGGCGAAGGAGACCCACGCCGGTCCGGTGACGGGGGGCACGGTGCTCATCAGCGTCCCCCACGAGCCGCTCTCCATGAGGGCCTTGCACGTCGGCATGACGCCCTGCTCGGTGAGGGGCTTCATGACGCTGTACGTCATGCCGTCAAGGCCGATGATGAGCACGCGGGGTTTGTTGGACATCGTTTGATCTTAGGCGGAAGTGAAACGCATCAGGGATCAGGCACTAGGCACTAGGCACTAG
>CAADHA010000064.1 GCA_900696685.1 uncultured Planctomycetota bacterium | reverse complement strand
CGGGAGTTGCTCATGCCCCTGGTCGTTACAGGCTCCATCGGGATCGATACGGTCCACACGCCCGCGAGCAGCGCCTCGGGCGTGCTCGGCGGATCGTGCACCTACTTCGCGGCCGCGGCGAGTTTCTTCCATGCCGTGCGCGTCGTCGCCGCGGTCGGGGACGACTTCGACGAACGGTTCCTTGAGACTATCCGCGCCTTTCCCGGCATCGACCTCGGCGGGCTTGAAACGCGGGCCGGCGCGCAGACCTTCCGCTGGACCGGCCGCTACCACTCCAACATGAACGACCGCGACACGCTGGAGGTCGACCTGGGGGTTCTGGGCGAGGCGCCGCCGCCCGTCCCCGCCTCGTTCCACGATTCGCAGTTCGTCTTTCTCGCCAATGCCTATCCCGCGAATCAGGTTCACTTCCTCGAGTCGTTCCCGAGGCGCCGCCTCACCGTCGCCGACACGATGGACCTGTGGATCAGCACGCAGCGCGAGGCGCTCCACGACCTCCTCTCGCGCATTGACGGCCTGGTGCTCAATGACGCCGAGGCGGAGATGATGACTGAGGTCGCCAACCCCGTCAAGGCGGCAATGATGATCCGCGAGGAGCACGGCCTCAAGTTCGTCGTCCTCAAGAAGGGGGAGCACGGCTGTCTGCTGGCGCACGAAGAGGGCTTGGCCGTCCTGCCCGCTTATCCCGTTGAGTCCGTCGTCGATCCGACGGGCGCTGGCGACTGCTTCGCCGGCGGCATGATGGGCTACCTCGCCTCGATCAACCGCACCGACTTCGCCTCGATCCAGCACGCGCTGACGCACGGCACGGTGATCTCGAGTTTCGTGGTCGAGGCGTTCAGCCTCGACCGCCTGCGCCAGATCAGCATTGCCGACATCCATCGCCGCATGATCCAGTTCGCCCGCGCGGTGCGAGTGGTGTGATCGCCATGGGCTTCCGCATCGTTGACATCGAGAGCACGCCGAACCCCAACGCGCTGAAGTTCAATCTCGACCAGCCGATCAGCCGCGGCACGCTGAGTTTCATCCGGCCGCCCGATGCGCAGCAGGATCCGATCGCCGCGGCGCTCTTCTCGATCGACGGCGTCGTTTCGCTCATGTTCCGGGGCGACTTCGTCACGGTCAACAAGCGGGCCGATGCGGACTGGGGCCCGATCAAGGCGAAGGTTCGCAAGGCCCTGGCCGAGGCCCGGCCGCTGCCCGAAGCGGGATTCTGAGGATGTGGCAGAACCGCGGCATGGGCGTTCTGCCTGTGCGAATGCGCCGCTGCAAGTCCATGCTGTCGCTAATGAGCGCTGGGCCGCGGGAACGGGGGATCATTGCCGGAATCCGTTGCCTCTCGCGAGCAGCCTCTTGCCTTGCGGCAGGTTGCCTGATCCGCCGCCGGCGATACTCTCAATCGAACTTGCTCTGCCGACGAGACCGGCAGAATGGAGTGTCAACGTGAACCGCTTCCTGGCCGCTGTTCTCATTCCAGGCGTCACGACCGCGATATTCATCTCCTGCGAGAGATCATCCAATGAAGAAGCGGCGGCGACGCCGCAGGCGCCGAAGGATGTGGCGACAATCGCCGGACCTTCTCCAAAGGACGAGGCGCCGGTTGACATGCCCGGTCTGCACAACGTCGTCGCGTACGTCAAGGACTGCTACTCCGGCAGTTCGCCCGAAGGTGACGTGGGATTTGCGACGCTCGCGGCGATGGGTGTCCGGACCATCATCAGCGTGGACGGCGCGGCGCCGCAGGTGGAGGCGGCTGCGGCTCACGGCATTCGCTACATCCACCTGCCCATCGGCTACAACGGCTTCGACGAGAAACGAAAACTCGAACTGGCGCGGGCGACGCGCGACGGGATGGAGCAAGGCCCGGTGTACATCCACTGCCACCACGGCAAGCACCGCAGCGCCGGCGCCGCGGCCGCCGCGGCCGTCTCGCTCGGCTGGGCGAGCCCCGAAGAAATGGTCGCGCGAATGAAGGTCTCCGGCACCGCACCGAGTTACACCGGCCTGTACGCGTGTGCGGCCGAGTCAACACCCATCGATGCGGCGCGCGTTGACGCGGTTCCCGCCGATTTCCCTTCAATCTCAAAGCCGGCGGGATTGGTCAAGGCGATGGTCGAGGTCGACTTTGCTGCGGAAAACCTCAAAGTGATTCAGAAGGCAAGGTGGGTCGTCCCCGCGGATCATCCCGACCTGGTGCCCCCGGCCGAGGCCGGGCGTCTGCGCGACCTCTTCCGATTCCTCGAAACGGACGAGCGTGCGCTCGCCAGGCCCGCTGACTTCATGGAGCACGTCCGCGAGAGCGGCCGTGAATCACAAGCGCTCGAAGAAGTGCTCGCGGCCGCGATCGTCGATCCCGAGCAGGCCGACAGTCACTTCGCCGCCATCCTCGCATCATGCAGGGCGTGCCACGTGGACTATCGCGACTGATCCGCAGTCCCGCCACGACTGGGCAGGTCGCGCACGGCGTCTCGTGCAAGTTGAACCTGCACCATTCTTGTCGGTAGGTGTTCCTGCGGCACGGGCCGCGTCGCGGCCTTCGCGCCTTCTCGCGGCCCGCTCCCGCGCTCGATCCCGAATCTACAATGCCGCCCATGACCGGGACTCAGCGCATTGCCCCCGAGACTCCGCTCGTTGACGTGATGGACGGCTGCGCGCGGTGGCAGATACCCATTCACGAGCACGGCTTCATCGCGCTGACGGATGTGATGCCTCGCCTCGTTCCACAGGGGCAGACGGCGGATTTCGCCATCGTGCAGGCGGCGCGCGTCTCCTACGGCGCGGGCACCAAGAAGGTGCAGGAGGACCGCGGCCTGGTGCGCTACCTCCTGCGCCACCGCCACACCACGCCCTTCGAGATGGTCGAGTTCAAGTTCCACATCGCCATGCCCATCTTCGTCGCGCGGCAGTGGATCAGGCATCGCACAGCGAACGTCAACGAGTACTCGGCCCGCTACTCGGTGATGCCCGATCAGTTCTACCGGCCCAGCGCCGACAATGTGCGCAAGCAGTCGATGGCGAACCGGCAGGGAGGCGATGAGCCGATCGACGTGGGCACGGCCGAGGAGTTTCTCGCCTATCTCGATCGCGCGCAGAGCCTCTACGGCGAGTACGAGCGCCTCATGGGCAAGGGCGTCTCGCGCGAACTGGCCCGCATCGGCCTGCCCGTGAGCGTCTACACCCAGTGGTACTGGAAGTGCGACCTGCACAACGTCATGCACTTCCTGTCGCTGCGCATGGACGAGCATGCGCAGGAGGAGATCAGGGACTACGCCGATGCGATGTACGCGCTCATCAAGCCGATCTGCCCGGTGGCGATGGAGGCATTTCGCGACTACCGACTCAATGGACTGTTCCTCAGCGGCCTGGAAGTCGAGGCGCTTCGCACCGGCGAAGCGCTGCGCACCGAGAACAAGCGCGAGCAGGCGGAGTGGGAAGCCAAGCGCAAGCGGCTGGGTCTGTAATGTCCGCGCGCGCCGCGCGTGGCCATGCTGCACCGCCTGACGGTAAACGGGACAGGTACATTTATGGAGCAGGAAAATTCATGCGTAAGTCGTTGTAATCACCACACATAAAATGTACCTGTCCCGTTTATGGCGCGGTGTGGCGGCCCGTGCTACGTCAGGGAGCGGCCGCCGTCGAGGCGGACGATTTCACCGTTGAGATAGGTTCCCTCGCGCCAGAGAAAGCGGACCAGTCGTGCGACGTCTTCGGGCGTGCCCGGGCGCTGGAGGAGAATGCGGCTCTCATACGATTCGATCTCGGAAGGCTCCGCGTCGTCAGGCCATGCGACGACGCCGGGCGCGATGCCGCAGACGCGCACCTGCGGCGCCATCTCGCGCGCCAGCGAACGGACCATCTCCGCCAGCGCGGCTTTGCTCATCGAGTAGGCGAGGTAGCGCCTTCGCGCCCGGCCGAGGGTGTGGGCATCGCACATCGCCACGACGAGCCCGCGCGCCGCAGTCAGCGAACCCGCCAGCGCCTCAGTGAGCAGGAGAGGCGCCAGCGCGTTGATGCGCCAATGCCGCAGCGCGGCGAGCGGATCGACCGCACCCCAGGGCGTGCGCTCGTAGATGGATGCATTGTGCACGAGGAGATCGAGGCGGCCGTGCGCCGAGGCGAACATCTGCCCGAAGCGCGACACGGCGTCAAGGTCGTCGAGATCGAGCCGCTCGACGCTCGCGCGCACGCCTGCTGCCCGGCATTGCGCGGCCGTCTCCTCCGCCTCGCGCAGCCGGGTGCGGCAGGTGAGCACGATGTCGCATCCTGCGCGCGCCAGTTCGAGGCAGATGGCGCGACCCACCCGCCGCGCGCCGCCCGTCACCAGCCCGAGGCTTGTCGCATCGCCGCTCACGACTGACCATCCCCTTCGCCGGAATCTCGCTCCGGTTGCGGTCGATCGCCGGGGCGGGGGACGCCGCCGTCGCGGCCCAGACGGCGGCCTGCCTCCGCCCAGGGATCGTTCGAGGCCGTTTCGTGGCGACGCGTCGGTTCGTCGACCAGGTGGCGCCTCATGTTCCTCAGAAGCAGCGCGAGAACGACGGTCAGGAGGAGGAGCAGGGCAACCGTGAATGCGACGGCCGTTCCCCACCCGCCCGCCGGCGGCGCAGCCGGGACCGGTCCAGCCGCAGTGGCGAGAGTGAGGAACCCGCAAGGCATGTGGCGAGTATAACAGGGTGCGGAGTCGCTGGAGGCGAGGATCGGACCTGTCGGCGCCGCGAATGACAGTGACAATGGTGGTCCGCAAACTGCATCGGCGCACGCCCATCCCGCCCAGAAGGGTCTACCCGCCGCTTTGGCTGCCGGCAGACCCACGGACGCCCAAGTTGGGCCGACGGCATGGTCGATGACCCTGCGGAGTTGCGGCCGCGCGTCGTTGACCCGTATCATCCCCGAGGCGGTCGTTCCGCCTTGCGATTCCAACCCACCGGTCTCCGCGCCCCGGCTTCAGAGGACATGATGTACCAGACGACGACTCCCGCAGCGTCACCATCGCACAACGGCACCCGACGATCTGTCGTGCTCCGGGCCGCAGCGCTCTCCGCGCTGCTGGCGCTGATGCCGGCCTCGTCCACCTGGGCGGTGCAGGATTCCGTTGGCGCCGACGAGGTGAGTTTCGATCTGACCTCGCGTCTGTGGGACGATTCGCTCCAGAGCGACGTCGAAGGCGTGTACACGGTGCTGCACACGGTCAGCAGCCGCGCGAAGGGCCGCGAAGCCGCTGGCGGCGTCGTCAACACGGTCGACTCCGTGCTCACCTTCCTGAACGAGCAGGCCAAGGAGCGGCTCGAGACGTACACGCAGAGCATGAAGGAACTCGAGGCCGAGGTGGAGAAGGGCAACTACCGCGAGGCGCTGAGCAAGGCGCTGGCGGCGCACGAGGCGGGCCTCGAGGCCGGGACCAGGAACGGCGAGCTGCTCGCGCTTCGACCCGGCACCGAACTGCCCTTCAAGCAGTCCATCCTCGCCGATCCGCGCATTGTCGATCTCGTGTCGCGCGCTCGCCAGGCGGCGCGCGAAGCGGAAGGGCGAGGCGAGTGGATCGTCGCGCAGGACTACTTCTACCGCCTGAACACGCTGATAGATCACGGGTTCCAGGAAGACCTGATGCGCGTGTCCTATCGCCTGGGGCTGCTGCGCCTCTACGCGCCGAATCGGCTCGACGACCTGATGGACGAGCATCTCAAGTCCATCGGCGAGGAGCCGCGCCCGCGCTATGCGTTCAGGGAGATCGATTCGTGGGAGGTACATCTCAAGGGCGTCACACGGACGATGGTGCTCGACGCGCTGCACGTGGCGGTGTCGAACCACCTCTCGCAGACGCCCTATCCGCCGCTGCTGGTCGGAGGACTCAAGGCGCTGGACACGCTGGCGACGACGACCGACCTCAAGGAGACCTTCACAGGCCTGGGCGATCCGGCGGCGGTGCGGCGCTTCACGACCTTCTTGCGCGGCGAGATCGAGTACTGGCAGTCGCAGGACCGCGCCGACCGCTCGCGGGCTACGCGCCTCATCGAGCGCATCGAGCAGGCCAACCGCGAATCGGTGAACCTGCCGGCGGAGGTGCTGTACCACGAGTTCGGCGACGGGAGCATCGCGGTGCTCGACGAGTTCACCGACATGATCTGGCCCGACGAACTGCACGTGTTCAACCGGCAGCTGGACGGCTCGTTCAGCGGCGTGGGCATCCAGATCATCATCGACAAGAGCAACCAGTTGACGATCGTTACGCCGCTGAAGAATTCGCCGGCGCACCGGGCGGGCATCCTCGCCGGCGACCAGATCATCGCCGTGGACGGGCGCTCGACCGTGGGCATCACGACGTCCCAGGCGATCGACCAGATCACGGGGCCGCGCGGCACGCCGGTCACGCTGACCATCCGGCGCAAAGACGTCGAAGACGCCCTTGACTACAAACTGGTGCGGGCGGACATCCCCATCGAGACGGTCAAGGGCTGGAAACTCAAGCCGGGCAACGAGTGGGACTTCCTTATGGACCGCGACGCCGGGATCGGCTACATGCGCCTGACCGGCTTCATGCGCCAGACGGTCGATGAGTTTGACGCGGCAGTCACGGTCATGGGACCGGAATTGAACGGCCTGGTCATCGACCTGCGCTTCAACCCCGGCGGGCAGTTGCAGGCGGTGATCGACCTGTGCAACCGCTTCGTCTCGCGCGGCGTGCTGGTCTCGACCGAAGGCCCGGGCCGGCGCACGACGCGCACCCACAGCGCCTCGGCCCACCGCACGAGCAAGCGCCTTACCGAGATCCCCATCGTTGTGCTCATTAACGAAGGCTCGGCCTCGGCGAGCGAGATCATGGCCGGCTGCCTGCGCGACCACCAGCGGGCCGTGGTCGTCGGCACGCGGTCCTACGGCAAGGGGAGCGTGCAGCAGATCGCAAACCAGATCGACGGGGGCAAGGCTCTGCTCCGCCTCACGCGCGAGCACTACGTCCTCCCCGGCGGAGACCGGATCCACCGCAACCCCGAGTCGACGGAGTGGGGCGTTCAGCCGCATCTCACCGTCCACATGACGCCGCGCCAGGTCACCGGCCTGCTCGAGATCATCCGCGAGGCGGACATTCTTCCCGGAGCGGAAGAGACGGTGACCGAAGAGATGATGGCCCGGCGCGATCCGAACCGCCTGCTGACGGAGAACCTCGACCTTCAACTCCAGACGGCGGCATTGCTGATCCGCTCGCGTCTGGCTTCGACGGCGGAGGGCCGCTTCGTGGACCGGGGCTCAATGCCGCAGTAACTGCAGGCGCGGACGCGAAGCGGCCTGCGGCCTCCATTTCCCGCGACGCAATCCCCTCACACGCTTTCCGCGATGAGTTCCCGAAGCGCGGCGCCGGGATCCTCCTGGCGCATCAGGTGCTCGCCGACGAGGATGATGCCGACGCCCGCCCGGCGCAGCCGATCCACATCCGCGCGCGAACGGATGCCTGACTCGCTGATGAGGATGCGCCGATCGTCGACCATGTCGATGAGACGAAGGGTGTGGTTGATGTCCGTCTTCATCGTGCGCAGGTCACGGTTGTTGATGCCCAGGAGCGTGTAGCCGGGGTGGGGAAATCCGATGTGCGGGCGCACCCGCAGCAGGCTCTCGACGTCGTGCACTTCCACGACCGAGGTCATCTTCAGTTCAGTGGCGAGTATGAGCAGATCGACGAACTCGCCCTCGGTGAGGATGTCGGCGATGAGCAGCACGGCGTCGGCCGAGGCGGCACGCGCTTCGTAGACCTGCCACGCGTCGATGATGAAGTCCTTGCGCATGACCGGCAGCGGCACGCGGTTTCGAATGCGGCGGATGTAGTCGAGATCGCCCGCGAAGCCCTCGCGGTCGGTCAGGCAGGAGATCGCCGCGGCGCCCGCGCCGTGGTAGGCTTTGGCGATGGGCGCGGGATCGAACTCATCATCCCGGTACTCTTCGCGCAGCCAGCCCGCCGAGGGGCTTCGCCGCTTGATCTCCGCGATCACGGAGATGCGGCGAGGGGGGCGGCGCGCGGTGACCGCCTGGAAGAAGTTGCGCGGCGCATCCGCCTCCATCGCCCGTTCACGGACAACCTCGAGGGGCATCGCGGCCTTGCCGTGCTCGACTTCGAGACGCTTTCGCTGGACGATCTGGCTGAGCGCGTCGTTCATGGCTGTGACGGCGGTTGTGGCGGAGCGTGTTATAGCGTCGCCGCCGGCGAATGACCACGCTTCGGGCTCAGCAACCGCGGGACCGAACTGGGTCATCCTCATCGTCGGGGGCATGACCGCGGCGGCATTCGCCGCGTATCTCGCCGTGCGCCGCGGGTGGCTGGGCCGGACCGGCCGGCCGCAACCCGTCTCGCCGGCGCTGGCGATGGTGGTCCTCGCGTGGCACCTTCTCGTGACGCCGAGCCTGATCCGCCTGGCGCTGTGGGCGGCAGGTTTCACCCCGGGCGCTTCGAACCTCCGCCTGCGCGAGCGCGCGCTCGAGTTGCTCGTGGCATATGGAGCGGCGGCGCCGGTGGTGGCGCTCTGGGTGTGGCTGAGAAGGCGCCCCTCCGAACGCCGGTGGGCCGAGCAGGCGCGAGATCGGGTGGAAGCGGCGCAGCCCGCGCGCCGGAGAGTCGCGCCGACGCGTCTCGCACGGGCCACGCTCATTGCCCTCGCCGGTCTGCTGATCGCGTGGCCAATCGTCATGCTCACGGCCGAGGTGACCGGCCTGATCTATGAGTACTTCACTGGTGCGCCGAGGCCGACCATCGCTCACCGCACGCTGGGAGAACTCGCGGCGGCGCCGACGGGCGACCCGTGGCTTCTCGCGGCTGCGGGGGTGCTCGTCATACTCGTGCCCGTGCTCGAAGAAGTCGTCTACAGGGGAGCGATCCAGGGCGTCCTGCGCGACTTCACGATTTCGCCATGGCCGGCGATCCTCCTCACCGCCCTTCTCTTCGGGGTCATGCACATTGGCCCGGCCGACGGCGTGGCGGTTCCGGGCCTGATCGTTTTCGGCATCGCCCTGGGCATCGTCTACGAGAGGTCCGGCACGCTGCTGGCGCCGATCATGATGCACGGCCTGTTCAACCTGGGCAATATCGCCCTCATGCTTCTCATTCGGCCAGAAGCCTGATGCAACCAGAGACCAGCCGCAACCGTCATCTCTTGTGAAACTCACGCAGGGGCATTGCTTTTCCCTTCGCCGTCAGGCATAATGTGCACGAGCCGCATCCATGACCCGTCGCTGCGGCCCGGCCCGTGGTTTGGCCGACCCCCGTGCACTTGCAGGTCAGTCAGAAGGAAGAGAGGAATTCGATGAATCGTCGTTCTGTTTTTGGAGTTGTGGCAGCCGCGGCGCTTGCGGCCGCGAGCGTTGTTTCGGCAGACACCATCACCTTCGAGGAACTCGGCGCGCAGCCATGCTTCTTCAATGCGACGCAGCCGCTGAGCAACGAGTATTCGAGCCGAGGTGTGCTGTTCGAAGGGCCGGGGCAGGGCCTCGGCGGCGCCATACTCGATCAGTGCAGCAACTTCGGCGTCAACGCCCGCAGCGGAACGAACTTCCTCGCGTTCAACACCGCGACCTACGCCCGCACGCCTGAGACGATCCGCTTCACGAGCGGCGCCGGGCGCGTCGAGATCTACGCTTCGCCCGGCTCGCAGTCGGGACAAGTGACGATGAACGCCTTCGACTCCGGCAACAACATGGTGGACTCGACCACGCAGTCTCTCGTGAGCGGCAACTACATCCGCCTCGAGGTCAACGGCAACATCTCGTACGTTGTCGTCACGACCACGTCCCCCTGGCTCCTGCTCGAGGACCTGACGTGGGATGCCAGCGGTCGCTACAGCCTGAGCCTCTCGGGCCAGTGCCCCGGCACGGTCACGCTGCGCTGGAGCGGCGCCACGCCCAACCGGCAGCAAGGCATCGTCTTCGGCAACAGCCAGGGCAGCACGACCATCCCCGGCGGGGTGTGCCAGGGAACGGTCCTGGGCATCCAGGGCCAGGTCCGGCTCATCAACGTCATCGGCACGGGCAGCGGAAGCGGCAGCACATCCGGCCCTGCCGGCACCAGCGCCTGCCGCCGATACCTCCAGCTCGTCGAAGCGCCTTCATGCAACACCAGCAACGTGGCGCAGATCCCCTGATGGCCCGGACGAACTGATCGCCGACTTCTCGCGCCAATGCCCCGGCACACCTGTGCCGGGGCTTTTCACGCGCTCGGAAAGCCACGTCACCCGCCCATACACTTGCCGCGATCATGACTGCCATTGCGACATCACGACCGCGAATCCTCACCGGCGACACGCCCACGGGCCGCCTGCACCTCGGTCACTACGTCGGCAGCCTCGAACGCCGGCTCGCCATGCAGGAGACGCACGACTGCTTTTTCCTCGTCGCCAACGTCCACGCGCTGACGACGCGAAGCGACAAGCCTGATGAGATCCGGGCGGACACGCTTGAAGTGATGCGCGACTGGCTCGCGGTCGGCCTCGACCCCGACCGCTCGACGCTCTTCGTGCAGAGCGAGATCCCCGCCATCGCCGAACTGACCGTCTTCTTCTCGATGCTTCTTGGCTTCGGGCGCGTCATGCGCAACCCGACGATCAAGGATGAGATCATCGTCAAGAACCTGGGCGACTCCTACTCGTTCGGCTTCCTGCTCTACGCCGTTGGACAGACGGCCGACATCCTCTCGTTCCGTCCCGAGGCGGTGCCGGTCGGCGAAGACCAGGTGGCGCACATCGAGATGACGCGCGAAGTCGCAAGGCGGTTCAATCAACTCTACTGCGGCGTCTCAGACCAGACGCCCGACGAGCAGCACCTCGCAGCAGGCGGGCTCTTCCCCATCCCGCGGGCCGAGGTCGGGCGCGTCGGCCGCCTCGTCGGCATCGACGGCGTGAACAAGATGAGCAAATCCCTCGGCAACGCCATCTACCTCTCCGACTCCGCCAAGGAAGTGCAGAAAAAGGTCAACAGGATCTTCACAGGCCGGCAAAGCCCGACCGATCCCGGTGATCCGAACAACGTGCTCTTTCAGTACCTTGACGCCTTTCACACGGACAAGGCCCTCTTGGCGGATCTCCGCGAACGCTACGCGGGCGGCCGTGTCGGCGACGGCGACGTGAAGAAGGAACTCGGAGGCGCGATCAACGCGCTGCTCGGCCCCATCCGAGAGCGACGCGCCCGCTACGAAGGGGATGACAACGCGATCCTCGAAATCATCCGGGCCGGCTGCGCCAGGGCCAACGCAACAGCCGAACAGACCCTCGCCGCCGCCAAGAGAGCGATGCGGATGCACTTCGGCGAGCGCTCGCTCTCGTACCGATAATGCACAGGCGCATCCGGCTGCGGCGAGAGCGCTGCGACCCTCACAGGCGTCGCAGGTGCGAGGCTTGACCCCACTCCGCGCCGGTTGCGCGTGATGCAGGCCCTTTACCCGGCCGATTCATCCATCACCTGTTGTGACGGGAGCGTCGATGAACGGCTCCAAAGCCCATGCTGGACCGGCGCAGCGGCTGTGCCTGATGACGGCCCTGATCGCGTTCGCCGCGATCTCGCCGGACGCTCGCGCGCAGATCGACATCCCCGTCTTCGAAGCCCGCCACGAACTCCGCTACCTCTTTCCCGACGAGAACATCCACGTCGCGCCCGCTTCCTTCCGGACGACCATCCGAGGCACGGAGACGATCGTCCGCGATCAGCGGCAGACCGCGATGCACTACGATGCGGCCATCGGCTTCACGCTCGCGGCCCGGCCGCTCGGCTCGAACGACAGAATCCCGGAGGGGGCGGTGGACCTCTACGCGCGGCTGACGGACCTGCGGCTGGACTGCCGCGCCGGTCGTGGTTCCTTCGTCCTCGCCGTCAATGAGGACGGGCTGATGCAGAGCCGCCCCATGACCGGCGAGCAGCGCCTCGAACCGCATGAGAAGTACGTCGGATCGCACACGGTGTCGAGCCTCATGGCCAAACCGGCCACGCTTCGATTCGCCAACGGCGCGCTCCTCGAACCGCCTGCCCCGCACGCCATGCTCGCCGCTCTCGAATGTCCGTGGATCTACTCCGGAATCGCCTCGATACTGCCCCCCCTCCCGGGGCGGGCCATCGAGACCGGGCGCACGTGGAAGGCCGGCATGCCCATCCGACTCTCCGTCTTCGGCCAGCCGCAGATCATCCGCCTCGACTTCCGCTTCGAGGAGTTTGACGAGGAGTCTCATGTCGCGGTCGTATCCTGGAACACGACCCTCACGAGCACTTCGGTTGTGCCCGCGCCGGGCGTCCACCACATCGGAGCCGATGCGCTGGCGTCGGGCACGATCTCCGGCTCGATGCGGCTCCACGCGGACTCCGGCACGGTCCTTTCGAGCGAGATGCGCACCGACCTGAAGATATCACACCTGCGATCGTCCGCGACGACGGTGCAGTTCACGATGCGCTACACGCTCGAGAACCTGGGCGGCTCCGAGGGCGGGTCCTTGACCGTCGCTTCGCCCGGCATGATGGAATACGGCAACAATCGCTGAGCGCATCACGGAACGCCTGCCGCCGTCCCGACCGTGGTGAGCCGCTTCCGCGTATCATCCTGCACGGGGCACATGTCCCGGAAAGGACGGCCCGAGGTGTGTGGAATCGTCGCGTACATCGGCTCCAGGCCCGCTCTGCCGATCCTTCTTGAAGGCCTCAAGCGCCTCGAGTACCGCGGCTATGACTCGGCCGGCATCGCGCTGATCAACGGCGGCCTGCGCGTCGTCCGCTCGGTCGGGCGCGTCAGCGTGCTCGAAGAGAAGATTGCCCGCGAGAAGGATCTCGAAGGGACGATCGGCATCGCCCACACGCGCTGGGCGACGCATGGCGAGCCTTCCGACTTCAACGCCCACCCGCATCGCGACGACCCGAGGCCTCGGGGCCACGGCATTGCCCTCATCCACAACGGCATCATCGAGAACTACGCCAGCCTGCGCACCTGGCTCGAGGAGCAGGGGCACGTCTTCACCTCCGAGACCGACACCGAAGTCCTGTGCATGCTCATCTCCGAGTTGTATGACAAGGACAGCGGCATGACGCTCGAGAAGGCCGTGCAGGCCGCCCTTCGCGAGGTCACCGGCGCGTACGCCATCGCCGTCATCTGCGAGGATGAGCCGGGTGTGCTCGTCTGCGCCCGGAAAGGCTCGCCGCTGATGATCGGCGTCGGGCAGGGCGAGTACATCGTGGCGTCGGATGGCAACGCGATCATTGCGCACACCACGCAGGCCTTCGCGCTCGAGGACTACCAGATCGCGCGGATCACGCGCGACGGATTCCGCACGACCACGCTCGATGACGTGCGCGTCACGCCGAAGATTCACGACCTCGAGATCGAACTCCAGCAGATCGAACTCGGCGAGCACGAGCACTTCATGCTCAAGGAGATCTTCGAGCAGCCCGATGCGCTGCGCAACACCCTGCGCGGGCGCACCGACTCGCACGAGGGGCGCGTGGTGCTCGGCGGCATTGCCGACTACGCCAGGGAACTCGTCAAGGCGCGGCGGTTCATCCTCCTCGGGCAGGGCACCGCCCTGCACGCGGCGATGATCGGCGACTACCTCCTCGAAGACCTCGCCAAGATTCCCGCCGAAGTCGAGTACGCCAGCGAGTTCCGCTACCGCAACCCGATCATCGAGGACGGCTCAGTGGTCATCGCCGTGAGCCAGTCGGGCGAAACGGCCGACACTCTTGCCGCCCTGCGCGAGGCGAGCGACCGCGGCGCGCTGACGCTGGGCATTGTCAATGTCGTCGGCTCATCGATCGCGCGCGAGACCGATGCGGGCGTTTACCTGCGCGTCGGCCCGGAGATCGGCGTCGCGTCGACCAAGGCGTTTCTCGGGCAGGTGACAGCGCTCTCCCTGCTGGCGCTCTTCATCGGCCGGCGGCGCTTCCTCTCGGCCGAGCAGGTCAGCCAGCACCTCGCCGAACTCGAGCAGGTGCCCGAGCGAATCGAGTCAATCCTTGCCCAGTCGGAGATGATCCGCGACGTGACGGGCAAGTACATCGACCGGGAGAACTGGCTCTTCCTCGGACGGGGGCACAACTACCCCGTCGCTCTCGAAGGCGCGCTCAAACTCAAGGAGATCAGTTACATCCACGCGGAGGGGATGCCCGCAGCCGAGATGAAGCACGGCCCGATCGCGCTGATCAACAACGGCATGCCCTGCGTCTTCGTCGCCACGCGCAGCAGCCAGTACGACAAGATCGTGAACAACATCCAGCAGGTCAAGTCGCGCGGAGGCAGGGTCATCGCCGTGGCGACCGAGGGCGACCGGTCCATCCGCCAGCACGCCGACGAGATCTTCTACGTCCCCGACATGCCTGAGCCTCTTCAGCCTCTGGTGACGGCAGTGCCGCTGCAACTTCTCGCCTATCACGCGGCCGTGCTGCGCGGCCACGACGTGGACAAGCCCCGCAACCTCGCCAAGAGCGTAACGGTCGAGTAGAGCGCGCCGTCGATCTCGCTGCGCATCTTGATCCTCCCCCCTCGAAAATAACACCCGTCCCTATTTTCCGAGGCTTGTTTTTCAGTGGTTTCTGCGCTCGGCCCGGGAGCGATGGACGGAAAGACCGGCGCCGGTCGGCGGTGGCCGCCCCGCGCCGGTGACGCAGGACTCGAAATCGCCTAAGTCAGTTGCTCGTGCGGCAGGAAGTCGCATCGATCGCCTGCCACGCGCCGGAGCACACGCCCGAGGAGACGTTCGCGAGGAATCGCAGGTTCCCGGTTGCATCCGCCCGCGGAGTGCCGAAGATCTGGATGCCCTGGCCCGAGAGGCGCAGTTGCGTTCCCGCGCAGGTGCGGCCCTGCGGGATCACGAACGTGCCGGCGGAACGCGCCCACAGCAGTCCAACGATGCCCGAAGGCGTGGCGCCGCTGATGTCGAAGGCCACCGTACCAGGACACGTGCCTGACAAGGCCAGGCGCAGCGCCCGCTGCCCCGTAGATGACATTGAGAAGTTGTCCACGTATTGCCGCGGGGAGACCGGGTCGACGATGTGCGGCCGGGAGATGCGGGCGCCGACCTCGTGAGCGCCGTTGCGCTGGACTGTGAACTGGACCGAGAGCGAGCGACGCACCAGCGATCCGGCGCCGATGATTCCGACCGCGTCATAGGCGATCGACTGCCCATCGACGAGGATTTCGAAGATGCCTCCCTCCCCGTTGTGGTAGAGCGGGTCGGCCTGGGCGGCCCAGTCGAACGAGATCTGATACGAACACCCCGACTGGAGATTGAGGTATTGCACAAGTTCAACACCCTCGCGCTGACCGATGCGATAGACCTGCTGGCCGACGACGTGGCGGGCCGCGGGAGAGACGGGCAGGCCCGGGTTGGTCTGGAAGCCGACGATGAACCCGGGCGAGCCGACTCCGTTGGACGTGTTGCGCTGCGTCCAGCCGGTGAACCCCGACGAGAAGTCGCCATTGGAGAAGAGGTTCTGCGCGCGGGCCGGCGCGGCCGAGGACGCGATCGACGCCATCGCACCGAGTGCGGCCAGCAGCGATCTGATCATGGATGCGGAACGATGCAGAATGAGACTCCTTCAATGTTCTGGGCGCCCGGCGCGCGACGAAGGAGATCGCGGTCAGGTCATGGCTCGTGCTCGCGGCTGACCAACGTCCGCGTCTCCCTCTTATTCGAGATTCGCACTGCTGCTGGTCAACGGGATGGGGGACTCCGTCGGAATGCGGCGATCCGGTTCCGCGACGTGCGGCGTTGTTCGCCGCCGCCGCTGCGGGAGGCTCGCCGGGCGCTGTCGCGGACTGCCGGAGGGGCGTAACCGCCTTTCTGCGCCGCTCGTCCACTTCGCCTACGCTATGTCTTCCCGTCGAGGGCACAGGGAGAAGGCGACGCTTGTACAGCCGGCTGATGCGAAACTGGGAGGTGCGACTCGCCCACTACTACGGCCGGGATCACGTGCCCCTGCCTTACCGCGTCGGCGCCGACTGGTGGAAGAGTGAGTTCGCGCACATCCGCAGCGATGACGACCTCGAGGGCCTGATCGCGGTCGCGGACCAGTGGGCCGCACACCCGGAGCGATTCCTTCCCCTGCCCCTGGGAGAGATCGCCTGCACAGTCGATTCGGGAGGGCTGATTCGCTTTCCCAGCCGCGGCCACACCGACGAGGAGCGCAACCGCACGGTGTACATGGCGTATCGGCCGGTGGGCAAGGGCTGCCCGATGGTCCTGGCCGTCCCCGCGTGGAATGCCGAGCGCTGGAGGCTGCGAACACCCCTTCCCACCGCGAAGCAATGCGGCTTCGGCGGCGCGTCGATCAGCCTGCCATACCAGGATGAACGCCTGCCCGAGAAGTGGACGTACGCCCAGGCGCTGATCAGTTCCGACCTCGGCCGGACGATGCGTTCCATGCAGCAGTGCGTGCTCGACACGATGGACGCGGTGAGCGTGCTGACGCAACTCGGCCACAAGCGGATCATCCTCGCCGGATTCAGCGTCGGGTCCGCCATCATCAACATCCTCGACCTGCTCGATCCCCGCCCGCTGGGGGTGATCTGCGTCCTGTGCGGGGATGATTTTGCACGGTGCGTGATGGATGGCATCTCGACGCGCCACGTCCGCAGGTCGATCGAGGGTCGCATCGACCGGAGCCAACTCGACCGCGTGTGGAGGCCCCTGTCGGCCTCGACGTACGTGCCGCGGCTCGGCCGCGTGCCGCGCGCCCTGCGCGCGATGCTGACGACGCATTACGACTTCACCTTCCCCACGGAGACCGGCCGACGGCTGCGCGCGCAGTTCGAGAAGCACGGCGTGAAGCACGAATGGAAGGAGATGTTCTGCGGACACTACACGCTGTCCTATCCGCCCTTCTCCCTTCGTTTCCTGGCGTGGTTCCGCGCGAAACTGAAGCAGGCGGCCGCGTTACCGGACGGCCCGGCTCGCCC
Source organism: uncultured Planctomycetota bacterium (assembly GCA_900696685.1). Classification (GTDB taxonomy): domain Bacteria; phylum Planctomycetota; class Phycisphaerae; order Phycisphaerales; family UBA5793; genus UBA5793. Next base: position 4,076 of record CAADHA010000064.1, on the reverse strand, counting down.
CTGACTCCAACCCTCGCAGGGCGGCCGGCGGCGCGCCGAATCACCTGCATCGTGTCAAAGTGGCCCTCCTGATCGCCGATACACCCCGAGGCCGACCCCGCCGCTGCGATCGCGATGCAGCGACGGCCGCCTCCACGGAAGGGAACCTCCGCTTGCCTGCCAATCGCCAGCGCAACGAACAATGGCGACGAAGCCTCGAGCAGATCCTCGAGCGAGGCGGCGGTCTCGAAATCTCCTTCCCCCGTGCCTCGATGGACTCCTGCGCCGCCACCGATGAAGCCGAGACTTCCAATCTCATCTGGCGCGTGCGCATCCTCAGCATCAAGCACGAGGAGATCACGCTCGAACAGCCCATGGCCCTGGGTGAACTGATGGCCTTCGAGCCGGGCGTCGAACTCGTCGCCGTCATGGCCGTCGGTCAGAATCGCTGGATGTTCACGACCAGGGTGCTCGGTCAGGCGGAGGTGACGGCCGGAGCGGGTCGGCGCATCGCGGCATTCCGCGTCCGCTGCCCGGAGCAGGTCGAACGCTGCCGGCGGAGGAACTTCTACCGCGTCTCCACCACCGAGCTCGTCCTGCCCAAGGTGACGTGCTGGCCGCTGCTCAATGCCGACTCGGTCGTGCTGGCAGAGAAGGCCAACGAGATGCGAGTCCTCGCCTCGCAGAATCCGCAGGAGGCGGCGAACTTCGAGATCGTCGATGAGCACCTCACCATGCCCGAGGTCGGCCCGCCCTTCCACGCCACGCTCGCCAACATCGGCGGGGGCGGCATCGGCCTCGTGGTCGAGCCCGGCGACGCACAGGCCCTCACCCGCCACCGCGTCTTCTGGCTGAGCATCGCCCTGCCGCCCGAGATCACCGTGCCCCTGGCGGTGACGGCCAAACTCGTGCACACGCACATCGACTCGAGCCAGAAGACCTACTGCGGCCTGGCGTTCGAGTTCGGCCACAACCGCAGCCACCAGAAGTTCATCACCGACCAGATCCGCCGCTGCGTGACGATGCAGCAGGAGGCGCAACTGCGGCGCCTGCGCAAGGCGGGTTAGAACCGTCGCCGAAGTCGATGAGTGGTCTCCTACGCCCACGATGAGGCTCTGCGAATCGTGGGATCAGTCCGCGAGTTTGGCGTGTGAGCGCGATACGGACACGGCGGCCGCGACGTGCGCCCAAGTGCCGGGCCGGCGCAGAGCCTTGTCCCGACCTACCGAGATGCGGCGACGCCTCCGCGCTCGCGCGTGCGGCTGGTTGCCTCCCGCGCTGCCCTTGCCCTCCCCCTATCATCCCCGCCTGCATCGCGGAGGATCGATTCATGGAGCGGACGCTCATCGCAGACGCCTTTCAGTCGGGCCGGGTCGGCTCGAAGATTCGAGTCAAGGGCTGGGTGCGCACGCGGCGCGACAGCAAGGCCGGGCTGAGTTTCGTTCACGTCAGCGACGGCACGTGCTTTGACCCCATCCAAGTCGTCGCCCCCGCCGCCTTGCCCAACTACGAGTCCGTCGTACTGAAACTCACGACCGGGTGCAGCGTCGATTGCATCGGCACGCTCGCCGCCAGCCAGGGCAAGGGGCAGCGCTGCGAGATCCAGGCCGAGTCGATCGAACTCGTCGGCGACGTCGAGGACCCGGACACCTACCCCGTCAGCCCCAAGCAGCACTCCTTCGAGTTCCTCCGCACCGTCGCGCATCTGCGGACGCGGACCAACACCTTTGGCGCCGTGGCGCGCGTGCGGCACCGCCTGGCTCAGGCGATTCACCAGTTCTTCGACGCCCGCCGCTTCCTCTGGGTGCATACGCCGATCATCACCGCATCCGACGCCGAAGGCGCCGGCGAGATGTTCCGCGTCAGCACGCTCGACCTGCTCAACCTGCCGCGCACGCCCGAGGGCGGCGTGGACTTTGACAAGGACTTCTTCGGCCGCGAGGCGTTCCTGACCGTCTCGGGCCAACTCAACGTCGAGACATTCTGCTGCGCGTTGAGCAACGTCTACACCTTCGGCCCGACGTTCCGGGCCGAGAACAGCAACACCGCGCGCCACCTCGCCGAGTTCTGGATGATCGAGCCGGAGATCGCTTTCGCGGACCTGCGCGATGACATGCGACTGGCCGTCGACCTCGTCAAGCACCTTCTGCGCTCGGTGCTGAGCGATTGCGCTGAGGACATGAAGTTCTTTGATGAGCGCATCGAGAAGGGGTTGATCGCGGCTCTGGAGCACGTCGTCGAGTCCGAGTTCGTCCACCTGACCTACACCGACGCGGTGAATGAACTCCGCAGGAGCGGCAGACCGTTCGAGTACCCCGTCAACTGGGGCGACAACCTGCAATCCGAACACGAGCGGTACCTGTGCGAAGAAGTGCATCGCAAGCCGGTGGTGGTGACGGACTATCCGAAGGACATCAAGGCGTTCTACATGCGCCTCAATGATGATGAGAAGACTGTCGCGGCAATGGACGTGCTCGTGCCGCGCATCGGCGAACTCGTGGGCGGCTCGCAGCGCGAAGAACGCCTCAGCGTGCTCGACCGCCGCCTCGACGAGATGAGGTTGCCCAAGCAGGCGTACTGGTGGTACCGCGACCTGCGCCGCTACGGCACCGTCCCGCACGCCGGCTTCGGCCTGGGTTTCGAGCGCCTGCTCATGTATGTCACCGGCATGGCCAACATGCGGGATGTGATCCCATTCCCCAGAGCGCCGCGCCTGGCGGAGTTCTAAATCGCTTCATTGCAATGATTTGCCGTACTGGGCGGAGACCCGATGCTGTCTGCGGAAACTGCGGCCCTGGCGCTCCTGGCATAGGCCGGATCATGCACAAATGTTCGAATGACACTTTCGAGAGATGGTGCATGGTGACGGAAAGGCCGAAGGGTCCTGAGATCGCCGCAATGGACATGATGACGTTTCTCTTCGACGATCCGGCGCTTGACGCGCGAGTTCGTGGGCTCAGGTGGGCGAGAGATCGCTACACCGGAGTCCGGGGAGAAGGTACCGAAGACGACAAGACTGCGGGCGACAGCATCTCTCGCAGCAAGCCCGGCGGGAATGCGGAGTCCGCGTGCGACTTCGAAGCCATCCTCGATCTGTACCATGCAGCGGGTTCGCCCGAGAGCGCGAGTGATCGAGCACTCTTAGCGGCGTACTGGGTTCAGGTCGTCAAGGGACTCGACCAGTGGCCGTCCCAGGCGGTCAATGTGGAACTCAAGAACCTCGGCGTTCGTGTCAGCAACATCACGGACGCCTTGAACTCACTCATGACCCAGAAGCCGAGCCTTGTCGTGCGGATGCGCATGGAAATTCGTCATCCGAGCGGAACCTGATTACGCGCTCGCGCGCCGGCCGCTGCGGCGGGCGGACTTGGACTCGCGGTACTTGCGCAGTTCGTTCATGGCGTCACGAGCCATCTCGAACGCCTCGGGAATGCTCTTCGCCTGCGTCTGAAGGGACGGCTCCAACGGGGACGACACGCAATACCAGCCCCGCTCCGCTTCCTCAAGCGTCAGAACGAGTTTGCCGTCGCTGATGGTGTACCGTTTCGCCCTCGCCATGGCGGATCCTCCAGAAAGTTGGTAGCGTACTTCGCCCTCTGTTTCTCGGCGCTTCTGGTCCCCGACCTCGCGACGGTCGGTTTGAGCCGGTGGGATCATTCTGTCGGGTGCAGGCTCTTTGACGCCGATTGACCTCCTGCCTTGCGGGATGGAAGCCCTCGTTCACGCACTCGGGCATGCCGACGCACTGCGGCTTCGCGAGGTTGGCTGACTCCCTGATCCTACATTGGCGGCGAAGAGTCTTGCCGGCGCAGTGGAGCGTGGTGTATACTCTCGGCAGTGGCAGCCCCGCAGACGCGGGGCAATCGTGGTCGGTAATGTACACGCCGTTTCATGAAGGAGTAGAGAAATGAATTATCGTTGCGCCCTCTCCGCCTCCATTGCCGCGCTCGGCCTCGCGTCATTCGCCTCGGCGCAGACGCTGGACTTCCAGCATCTCGAGCAGAACAACAACCAGGTCAACAACGTCGGCAACGTTGTGACCGAGGACGGCTTTGAGGTCACCAAGGCCCCCGGCGAGCCCTTCGAGTTCGCCGTCT
>CAADHA010000063.1 GCA_900696685.1 uncultured Planctomycetota bacterium | reverse complement strand
TGATCACGCTGAAGGGGACGGTCGCCACGTCCGCGCCGGCCAGCGCCACGTCAACGAGGTGCTTGCTGTGGCGGATTGATGCGGCGAGGATCTGCGTGTCGTAGCCGTAGTTGTCGTAGATGGCGCGGATCTGCCCGATGAGATGCACGCCGTCGCCGGCGATGTCATCGACGCGCCCGATGAAGGGGCTGACGAGGAACGCCCCCGCCTTCGCCACGAGCATCGCCTGCAGCGCCTGGAAGCAGAGCGTCATGTTCACGCGCACGCCGCGGTCGCTGAGAGTCTTGCAGGCCTTGAGCCCTTCGACTGTGCTCGGCAGTTTGATGACGATGTTGTCGGCAATCTGCGTGAGTCTGTCCGCCTCGCGGATCATGCCGTCGTGCTCGGTGCTCACGACTTCGGCCGAGACGGGCCCCTTGACGACCTCGCAGATCTCGCGCAGGCGGGTATGGAAGTCCACCTTCTCCTTCGCGACGAGCGAGGGGTTGGTGGTGACGCCGTCGAGGACGCCGAGGCTGTGCGCTTCGCGGATCTCGCTGAGGTTGGCGGTGTCAATGTAGATGTCCATGAGGGTTGGTCCTTCCCGTTGTTGCGGTCGCGGTCCGGGTGGCATGGCCTTGCGCTTCGCCTGATCATGCGCTGGCCGGTCAAGCACTGGAAGCGTAGGCGATTGGATTCGCTGACAGTCTCGCTCCCCTTCGACGAGCCTCCGGGTCGAGGCTGAAGATTCTGCTTCACCACACGCCCGCCAGGATCTGCTCGATCGCGTGAGCCACGCCGTCTTCGCCCTGATCGAGCGTGACGCGGTCGGCGACCTGCTTTATTGGATCGATGGCGTTACCCATGGCGATGCCCAGGCCGGCGTGGCGGATCATCGCCACGTCGTTGATCTCGTCGCCGATCGCGGCCACCTGCCCGGGCGCGATCCCGCGCTGCGCCGCAAGGGCGCTGATCGCAGACCACTTGTTGGTCTCGGCGTTGAATATCTCCATGAGGTGGATCGCGTCGTCGGCGAGGTGGCGGCCGTTGCCGTCGGAGTTGATGACGGGGAAGTGGTGAACGAACGTCCGCCGGCCGAACTCCTCGACCACCCGCGCCCCGAGGTGCTTCATCTCGCGCGCCGTCGTGACGATGCCCAGGCGGATCGTCTCCTCCGGATGGGGATCATCCTCAAAACGCTCGGCCCGCTGCACCGCCACGGGCACCTGGTCAAACCACCACTCGCTGGCGGCATCGACCTTGCCGTCGCCGAGGAGGACGTAGTCCACGCCCGTGGCGGAGCGGTCCTTGAGCAGCAGGACAAAGTGTCCCGTTGCGGCGTTGAGGATGTGCGACACTTCGCGCACGAGGTCGGCCGGCATGGCGCTGCGGTGCAGCGTTACACCCGAAGGGAGTTGCACCGTCATCGCCCCGCCCGCGACGACCGCCGCCCCGGCCATCGCCAGATCATCGAGGACGTGTCGGCACTCGGCAAACCCCCGGCCGGTGCAGACGACGACCTCAAGCCCGCCGTCGATCGCCCGGGCCACGGCCGCGCGGTTGGCGGGGCTGAGGCGGCTGCGGGCGTCGAGAAGTGTGCCGTCAAGATCAAGCGCGAGAAGTCGGTAGGGCAGGGCCATGAGCAGTCAATTCTATGATCGCCGACGCCCACGATGAGGCTCTGCGAATCGTGGGGTGCGTCCTCCCCATCTCTCACGCCCGCGCCCCGCCTCCGCCGATACAAAAATGATTGCGCGCATGATCAATCACGACTCCACAGTTCGAACGCCGCCCGCGCCGCTGCAGAGGCTCGATTCCGGCTGGCCCTACCTCCTCGCCGGAGCGATTCTCGTCGCGGCCATGGTGCTCATCGCCCCGGCGGATGACCTCGCGCAGATCCGCTTCCACCGCGACCGCCTCGCCGCGCTCGAGGCTGACGCCGTCGCGCGCCTCCAGGCCTACGAGACATTCCTCGAAGCGATCGACGAGGCGGACCCGATGCTGGTCCGCCGCCTCGCGGCCGCGCAACTCAATCTTGTGCCCGAGACGGTCCAGCCGATCGGACTGATGGGCGTGGAACTCGACGCCCACGTCGATCACTGGATCCGCGAGACGCTTCCGCCGCCGACGCCGACGGAGCCGCCGGTGGTGAAGGACTCCTGGCTGCGCCGCCTGGCAAGCGGACCGACGCGCCTCTGGGCCATTCTCGCGGGCATCGTCCTCATCTTCATCGGCCTTCTGCCGCAGAGCGAGGCGGGGAAGGCAGAAGGCGGAGCAACTCACCGCCGAGAGGGTGGAGAAGAGACAGAGGATGACGGCGTTGAGTTGGCGCCGATGCCGACGGTCCATCGCCCCATCGTGACGGAGGACGGCGACCTGATCGAGCCGGACGTGGCGGCTGAGGAAGAGCAGGACGAAGCGCCCTTCGTGCAGGTCATCAGCCTTTCGCCCACATCTTCGCAACGCTGATCGGGCGCCTCAGACACTCCTGTTGAAGACCAGCGCCGGCTTGAACGCGCCCTTGAGGACGGGGCGGCTGTCGGTCTTGAGCCACGACTCGAGCACGGCCGCGTAGACGCTGCGGAAATCGACGCCGAACTTGAGATCGCCCTGGTCGAGATCGGTGAGCGAGGGGTGGTTGCCGAGCACGCCGGGGCGGACCATCGGCCCGACGAGGAACATCGGCGCCGCCGTGCCGTGGTCGGTGCCCTGCGAGGCGTTCTGCTTGACGCGCCGGCCGAACTCGCTGAAGGTCATGGTGAGGACGCGGCCGTCGTTGCCCTGCGCCTTGAGGTCTTTCGTGAACGCGAGAATCGCCGAGCCGAGTTGATTCATCAGGTTGGCGTGCGCGCCGACCTGCCCCGCATGGGTGTCAAAGCCGCCCATCGAGACGTAGTAGACTCGCGTGGGCAGTTCGGCGCGGATCATCGCCGCCACCATCTGCAACTGCTGGCCGAGCGGATTGCGCGGATACTCGACCAGCGGCCGAATGCGCACCGCCGAGCGAATCTGGTCGCTGGCGATCTGCGCGTTGAGTGCAGTGCGGGTGAGGAACTCGAGTTGCGTGCCGTCCTTGACTCCTTCGATCTCGTCGCCGCCTCGGTTGATCGCCTCGTAGGGCTTGTCCATCGTCTCGTGAAGATCCTTGCCGATCCAGCGAAAGAGGTCGGCCGTCTCAAAGGAGACGGGTTTGTTGATCTGCCCGATCATCGCCTTGGGCGCTTCGCGGCCGATGGAGATCGCGGCGTTCGGCTCCGGCGTGCCGTTGCAGGTGTTGTCGAAGTAGCGGCCGATCCACCCGTTGCCCGAAGGCTGCCTGGGGTCGGCTGTGTGCCAGATGTCCATCGAGGTGAAGTGCGAGCGGGTGGGGTTGGGATAGCCGACGCCCTGCACGGTGCTCAGCAGGCCGTTGTCGTGCAGTTCCTTGAGGCCGGCGAGGTTGGGATGAAGGCCAAGGCCGTCGGCGTCCTTGAGGCGCAGCACGCTGCCGGCTGCGATGCCGATGTTCGGCCGCGCGCGGTAGTAGTTGTCATCGCCGAAGGGAATGACAGTGTTCAGCCCGTCGTTGCCTCCGCCGAGTTGCACCACCACGAGGATGCGCTCCTGCGGCTTGCCGGCGATCGATGACGTGAGCATCGTGTCGAAGGGATTGGTCAGCCCGTACGCCGACGCCTGGATGAAGTATGGGACGGTGGTCGCGGCCGAGACCATCGTCAGACCCTTCTGAAGGAAGACGCGTCGGGTATAGGCATGTTCCTGGCACATCATCGTTTCCTTTCACTCACACGTGCCACGCCCACGATGAGGCTCTGCGAATCGTGGGATGCATCTGCGAACGTGTGTTGCATCTCCCTCAACACAATTGATACTCCGGCATCGCCGTGATCAGGCACAACAGCCCGATCACGAGTTCGTTGTTCACCCGTCCGCCGTTGGCCCTGGCAAACTCGAGCAGCGCCGCTCGCCGGGCCTCAAGCGGCTTCGGCCCCAGGCACGACTTGAGGAGGAAGTCCACTGCATCCTCCAGAACATACTCCCCGCTGTCATCCTTGCTCAGGTGGCTCAGGAGGTGCATCGCGTCATACGACGAGCGGATCGATGAACCCGTGATGCCGCTGGGCAGGCGCCCCGTGAGCAGGTGCGTGAGCAGGTTCTGTCGCACAAAGAGCGTCGAGGTGTTGATCCACGACCGCCCGCCGTCCCACCCCTTCACCGAGGGCGGGAAAAAGATGCTCTGGCCCATCAGGTCGAGCGCATCCACGAGGATGTTGAGGTCGATGATCGGCGTCTTGAGCGACCGCACCGCCTCGACGACGAGTTGCACCGGCGACTTGATCTGGCCCGCCATGTTCGCCTCGGCGTAGAAGTGGGCCGAGCGGAACAGCGAGCCGAGCACCGGCGCCATGTCGTACTTCTTCTGCCGCATGAGTTGCGCCAGATCGAGAATCACGGTCCTTGCCTCGCTGCCGGGCCCCTCCGGCAGGTCGTTGACGAAGAAGCGGTAGAGTTTCAGCGACATGAACTCGCTGCAGTACGTTCGGCCGAGGATCATCTTCACGAAGTCGTCGCCGTTGTACATGCCGCGCCGGCCGAAGATCGTCTTCTGCCCCTCGTCATGGAAGTCCTTGCGGAAGAGGAACTCGTTGCCGTCGAAGGAATAGCCGGTCAGCGCACGCGCGCCCTCCTTGATGTCGCTTTCGGTGTAGCCGTTGCCCTCGCCGAGCGTGAAGAGTTCCATCAGTTCGCGCGCGAGGTTCTCGTTGGGCTGCTGGCGGTGCGACTCGTTGTTGTCGAGGTACGCCAGCATCGCCGGGTCGCGGATGATCTGGAAGCACAGGTCCGCGAAGTTGCCCACCGCGTGTTTGCGGAAGGTCTGGTTCTGAAGGAACATGTGGTAACTGTTCTCGATCGTGCGATAGCCCGTGGCGAAGTGGCCGTGGTAGAAGAGCGTCATCTTCTCTTCGAGCGGGCGGGGCGTCTCGATCATCCGCTTGAGCCACCACTGCTGCATGGCGCGCACCTGCCGCCGATCCTGCTGCTCGCGCTCCTGGCGCAGGCGCTGGAGGCGCTCGAGAGTGACCTCGTCCTGGGCCTGCTGCGCCTGGCGGAAAGCGAGTCGCTCCTCGGGGCTGGGCGCCCGCATGATGTCGCCGCGGAAGTCGTCGGCCCTGATCGGTTCGACCGGCACGTCGGCGTAGTTGACGAGATGATCGACGCTGCGGTCAAGTCCCCACTCGACCAGCAGCCGCACCTGCTCGGGCGAGCCGCCGAACCCCGCCCGGCGAAGCAGGTGATGCGCCTGCCAGTGGCCGAAGTCGGAAGGCCTGAGCGGCTTGAGCGCGGCTGTGGTTTGCAGTGCGGCAGTCGTCATGGCACTCACCTCATCGGCAGGATCAGCGCAGGCAGATTCGCCGGTTCAACGTCCGCCCGGCCGGGCCTATTGCCCGTTCGCGGCAGGCCGCAGACTGCTCAAATATACCGGCGCCGGCCGGCCATGGCCGCAGAAATCTGGTGGCATTCAGCACGAAGCGCGTCACTGGGGCCGACTCGATCGCCCGGTCGATGTCTTGCCGACCCTATATCATGCGAGAATGGCAGGCGATCGACTACCGCACTCGGAGCATTCGACCCGTCTCACCGTCGCCGTGATCGGCCTCGGCTACGTTGGACTGCCACTGGCGCGGGCGATGTGGGGGGCGGGGCACCGGGTCATCGGGCTGGACAACGATCCGGCCAAGGTCGAGCGCCTGAACCGCGGCGAGTGTTATTTGCGCCACCTCGGGGCGGACTTCGTCGCCGAGATGCGCGATTCGGGTCGTTTCGAGCCGACCGGCGATGCCGCGCGCCTCGCGGAGGCGGACGCGGTGCTCATCTGCGTGCCCACGCCGCTCGATGAAGCGGGTCAGCCAGATTTGACCTACGTCGACGCGACGATCGCGAGCGTCGCGGAGGGTCTGCGGCGGCGCGGGCGGTCGCAACTTGTCGTCCTCGAATCGACGACGTATCCGGGTACGACGCGGGAGCGCCTCAAGCCGGTGCTCGATGCGGCCGGCGTGCCCTGCCACCTCGCGTTCAGCCCGGAGCGTGAAGACCCGGGCCGGCGCGACATCGCCACCACGGCGATCCCGAAGGTGGTCGGCGCGATCGATCAGCCCTCGCTCGACGCGGCCGTCGCGCTGTACGCGACCGCGTTCGAGCGCGTCGTGCCGGTCGAAAGCGCGGACATCGCCGAGGCGGCCAAACTCCTCGAAAACATCTACCGCGCCGTCAACATCGCGCTCGTCAACGAGATGAAGGTCGTGCTCGACCGCCTGGGCATCGACGTGTGGAAGGTGATCGAGGCCGCTTCGACCAAGCCCTTCGGCTTCGCGCCCTTCTACCCCGGGCCGGGCCTGGGCGGGCATTGCATCCCAATCGACCCGTTCTATCTCGCGTGGCGCGCAAAGCAGGCGGGCGTGGCGGCGCGGTTCATCGAACTGGCCGGCGACGTGAACCACTCGATGCCCGCGTGGGTCGTGAGCCGCACGCTTGCGTCCCTGACAGTTCAGGATGCGCCCAAACCTGCGGCCTCAAGTCCCAGGTCCCGCGCTCGCATTCTTATCCTCGGCCTGGCGTACAAGCCGGACATTGATGACGTGCGCGAGTCGCCCAGTTTCGAGTTGATCCACCTCTTCCGTGAGGCGCTTTGCGCGGTGGACTACTCTGATCCGCACGTGCCGCGCACGCACGCGATGCGCCACTACGGCGATCTCGGCCTGAGCAGCGTCGAGTTGACGGCGGATTCGCTGGCAACGTACGACGCCGTCGTGATTGCGACGGCGCACAAGGCGTTCGACTGGGCGCTGATCGCCCGGCACTCGAGGCTCATCATCGACACGCGCAACGTGATGAGGGACTATCCGCGGGCGCGGGTGGTGAAGGCTTAATGGGCGCGTGTAGCGCGCCGAAGGCGAAGCGCTCCGCTTCGCGGGGCGGCCGCGTCGCGGTCGACCAGGCTCGTCGAATCATCTGCCCCCTACCCCGCGAGTCCCGTAACACGGCTGCGCTTCAGGCTCATGCCCGGCAGGTCGTAGTGCTTGTGCAGCATCGACTCGAGGCTCTCCATCGTGGCGACAAGGAAGGAGACCGGCTCGTCAATATGCCAGGTGACGAAGCGGACGGCGCGGGGAAGGTGCTCGACCGTCGTGCCGACGAAGAGTTCGCTGCCGTGCCGCCGCAGCGGGACGATGCCGAACTGCCACGCCTGCCGCCTGCTCACAAGCGAGCCCACTTCGCGGTCGATGCGCTCCTTGCGGAGGTCGACGGTGCCGGTGAGCATCTCGTACTGCCGTGCCCAGGCGCCTTCGATGTCCTGGACGCTCAGTCCGAAGAGTTTCTCGGCGAGGTAGCCGAAGGGCCGCCCGCCTTGGCGCTGTGCGGCAAGGATCTCCTCGACCTGTTCCTCCGTGAGGTGGCCGAGTTGGACCAGAAGTTCGCCGAGACGCAGCATGATCAACCTCCCATCCCCGGGGCGACGCCCCGGCGTCAGGCATCGGCCCCTTCGGCGCGGAAGTCGAGAATCCCCCGCCGCCTTCGCCGGGGCGCTCTGCGCCTTCATGCTCTGTAGAGTCTGCGACGGGTGGGCGCGTCCGAATCGTGCGCCGCGCGGCGCGGCGCCTTGACGACGCCTTATGGGGCCGCCGCCCGCCGGGGCGTCGCCACCGGCGCCGAGACACTCCTGCCGATAACCCGCCGTAACCCTCGCGCCGGCGCATATCATCCCTCAGCGCACCTCACCCTCGAGGCCGCGCCGGCGGAGGCGAACCATGGCTGTGCGGATGGAACTGAGCCGCATCTTCATCCGGGAACTCAAGGACCTCCAGTTCATCGAACTCCAGGAAGTCGACGGAGAGCGCAGTTTCCCTATCGCCATCGGCCTGCCCGAGGCGCAGGCGATCGAGCGGCGGCTCAAGGGCATCGAGCCGCCGCGCCCTCAGACGCATGACCTCCTCGCCGCCGCGATCGAGTCGCTCGGCGGCCGCCTCGAGCAGATCGTCATCCACGACCTCACGGACAACACCTTCTTCGCGCGACTGATCGTGAAGCAGAACGGACGCGAAGTCGAGATCGACAGCCGGCCCAGCGACGCGATCGCCCTCGGCGTGGCGAACAACGTGCCCATCCTCGTCGAGGAGAAGGTGCTCGAAGCCGCTTCCAGCGAGGAGCCGACGTAATGATCGAATCGTTCGTCGGGACTCCGCGCCGATTCCTGACGACAGACGAACCGGGGATTGGAGGCCGCCTCAAAGTCCGCCCGGAGGACTTCCTCGTCGAGGAACTCCCGCTCTACGAGCCGTGCGGCTCGGGTGAGCACGTCTATCTCTACATCGAGAAGATCGAGCGGCCGACCCTCAGCGTGGTCCGGGAGATCGCCTCGCAACTCGGCGTCTCCATCGGTGCGATCGGCTACGCAGGAATGAAGGACAAGGTCGCCGTCACGCGACAACTCCTCTCCGTCCACCTGACGCACGGCGATCCGCACCGCATCGCTGAGCAGCTCAACGTCGGCGGAGTCCGCATCCTCTGGTCGGACCGCCACCGCAACAAGCTCCGCGTCGGCCACCTGCGCGGCAACCGGTTCTCCATCCTCATCCGCGATGTCGACGTGCGCGAGGTCGGCCGCGTCAAACGCATCCTTTCGCGCCTCGAGCGCGTCGGCGTGCCCAACTTCATCGGGGAGCAGCGCTTTGGCTTTCACCGCAACAACCACGAGATCGGCCGGCGCTACCTCCTTGCAGACTGGCAGGGCCTGTGCGACCTCCTCCTCGGGCCGGCCGAGGTCGGAGACGATCACGCGGGTGAGGCACGCGCCGCCTACGCGCGCGGCGATCTCGACGCCGCAATCAAGGCATGGCCTTCCTCCGCTTCCATCGAACGCGGCATCCTCGCCTCCCTCGCCGCCGGCCGCAATCCGCGCGATGCCGTGCACGATGCGTCCGAGCCGGCGCTTCGCTTCTTTCTCAGCGCCTTTCAGTCCGCCGTCTTCAATCACGTCCTTGCGCGCCGTCTCGACGAAGGGCGATTCGAGACGCTCGTCGAAGGCGACATCGTCGGGCGAACCGACGACAGCCACAACCTCTTTCGCGTCGGACCCGATGAACTTGTCGACGAGTCCGTCATCCGCCGCTTCGGCGACCTTGTCATCTCCCCCACCGGGCCTCTCTGGGGCGGCGAGATGATGCGGGCTGAGGGAAAGATCGACGTCGTCGAACTCGCCGCCCTCCACGCCACGGCCGTCACGCTCGATCACTTCATCGCCGCGCCCGTCGAAGTGCGCGGCACGCGCCGCTCTCTCCGTCTCGCCGTCCGCGAAAGCAGCGTCTCCGCAGGCAGCGACGACCGCGGACCCTACATCCGCCTGGACTTCGAACTCCCGCGCGGCGGCTTCGCGACTACCGTCCTCGACGAAGTGATGAAGGCCCCCCAGCGCGACCATCCCTGGGGCGCGTGATCGCCGCGATTCGGGCCGCGTTGTCCTCTTTGCCGCACTCGTCTACCCTCTCCTGCCGCGGCCGGATACCCAAGCGGTCCAAGGGGACGGATTGCAAATCCGTTATTCGCGGGTTCGAATCCCGCTCCGGCCTTTGGGCGGAAATCTTCGTCACCGGGCTCCTCGGACGACCTTCAAGCCACGATTCGACCGGGAGATTCGCATGAGCGCGCGACCGGCACGACCTGCGGCGAGTCACCTTCATCGGCTGAGATTCTCGCGCGGGTCCGTTCTCCGCCTCATCAAGGACATACCGGCCGATCAACTCTGCGCGCAGCCCGGTCCGTCGCACAATCACGTGATGTGGATCGTCGGGCACATCGCCTGCACCGACGATTACTTCCTCAATCAATTCGCCGGTCGAGACCTCGCTCTGCCCGAGTCCTGGCACAGGATGTTCGCGGGCGGGTCGACGCCGACGAGCGACGCGAGCCGTTATCCGCCCTGGAACGAAGTAAAGCAGGCGTTCCGCGAGCGGCGCGAGGCTCTCACCGCGTGGCTGACAGACATGACCGAGTCTCAACTGGACGAACCGACGCCGAGTCGCTGGCAGCCTTACGCTCTGACGATGCGTGACGTGGCCCACTTCGCCGCGTGGCACGAAGGCTACCACGCCGGACAGATCTCGACACTGCGGCCGGCCTTCGGCCTCGGTCCGGCCTTCGGTTGAGCCGACGGGCTGCAATCGGAAGCACGGAATCGAGTTCGCGCACCGAATCACGCATAGGCCGCTGTAGCAGGGGATTTCCGCTGTTTCGGGGATTTCGCCCCGTATGCCCTCGACGGCGCGGCCTCGATAATCCGGAGAAGAGACGGTTGGGCACGACCGGCGGCCGCGGAGATGAGGCGGCGCCCACGCTGTCGCTGCGTGTCCGGTATCAGGCTTCCGGTTGATGACCGCGCAAAGGGCGTGCAATGATCGAAATCCGAATCCACGGCCGGGGCGGACAGGGCGGCGTGACGCTCGCCAAGATCATCGCCACGGCTCGGTTCCTCAAGGGCGACTCGGTGCAGGCATTCGGCCTGTACGCCGCCGAGCGAACCGGCGCTCCGCTCCAGGCCTTCTGCCGATACGATCGCGAGCCGATCACCAACCGCAATCTCATCTACGAGCCGGATCACGTCATCGTGCTCGATCCGACGCTCGTCGGGCCGGCGATCACCGCCGGCCTCAAGCCCGGCGGCTGGATTCTCATCAACACCGACCGATTCCCCTACGAGTTCGCCGAGCAGTTTCCCGGCTATCGCGCGGCGACGGTGGATGCGACGTCGATCGCGCGGCGGCACGAACTGGGAACGCGCAGCGTGCCGATTGTGAACACGGCGCTGGCGGGGGCCGTCGCGCGCCTCCTCGACTTCGATCTCGAATCCGTGCGGGCAGCGCTGGAACATCTCGCCTTCCGCGGACGGAACTTCGACGCCGCAGCGGAGGCGTTTGAGCGCGTCGTGATCGTCGATGACATCGACCGGACGGGAGCGGCTCCGCGGCGGATCGCGCCGCCGACGGCCCGCGTGCGCGGAATCGTCGATGGCGGCGGGGCAGAGCGACCGGGCATCCGCACCGGCCAGTGGGCGACGCAGCAGCCCCGGCGCCGCGAGTGGACACCGCCTTGCAACCACGTCTGCCCCGCGGGCAACGATGTCCAGGGCTTCCTCCAGGCGCTGGCGCTCAAGCAGACGGACGAAGCCCTTGAAATCCTGCTGCGCACCACGCCCTTTCCCTCGATCTGCGGGCGGGTGTGCCCTGCTCCGTGCATGGAGTCGTGCAATCGCCTCAGCCTCGACGAAGCCGTGAACGTGCGCGAACTGGAGCGCTATGCCGGCGATCACGGAAAGTGCTCCCTGCGGCCGCGCTCCTTCCGCGCGCAGCAGATTGCGGTCATCGGCTCGGGCCCGGCGGGCCTGAGCGCGGCGTATCACCTCGCGCTGCTCGGCTACCAGGTGATGATCGTGGAAGGCGGGCCGGCGCTCGGAGGCCTGCTGCGCACCGGCATTCCCCCCTACCGTCTGCCGCGCGACGTGCTCGACCGCGAGATCGATCGCATCCTCGACCTCGGCGTTGAAGTGGTGCGGAACACGCGCATCGACCGGCGGCGTCTCTTTGATCTCGCCTCGGAGTTTGATGCCGTGCTCGTCGCCACCGGCCTTGCGGAACTTCGCAGCCTCGACCTCGGCTCGACCGGCGACGACGAGTCGGTCATGCAGGGCATCGATTTTCTTGATCGCGCCAATCGCGGCGAGATGCGCGTGGACGGCGAGCGGGTCGTCGTGGTCGGCGGAGGCAACACCGCATTCGATGCGGCGCGATCGGCCCTGCGCCTGGGCGCCCGCAGAGTGCGCATCGTCTACCGCCGCACCCTCGAGGAAATGCCTGCGATTGCCGAGGAGATTGATGAAGCCATCGAAGAGGGAGTCGCGTGCGACTATCTCACGCTGCCCGTTCGCATCGAGCGGGGCGGGGGCGAGGCGCGTCTCGGTCTCATCTGCCGGCGGATGCAACTCGGCGAACCGGACGCCTCGGGCCGGCGCCGGCCGGTTGAGATCGCCGGATCGGACTTTCGCGTGGAGGCCGACCGCGTGCTGCTGGCGCTGGGGCAGTCGCCCGATCTCTCGGTGTTTCCCGAGGGAACGGAGGTGCGCGACGGGGAGGATGTGCTGGGCCTGCTCCAGACGCCGGTCTACGCGATCGGCGACCTGGCGACCGGCGACGGGACGGTGGCGGCGGCGATCGGCAGCGGCCGGCGTGCGGCCCTGGGCATCCACTCCGTGTTCAGCGGCGAAGACCTCGCGCCGCCGCCGACGCGCGGCGAGGAGGTCATCCGCAGCGGCGCGATGAAACTGCACCTGTTCGAGTCGGCCCCGTCGCATCACGGCATGTCGCGCCCCGCCGAGGAGCGCCGCTTCGATCAGGAGGAGGTCCACGCGGGACTGGCCGATCCGGCCGAGGCGGTCCGCTGCCTCAGTTGCGGCGTGTGCAACGAGTGCGACCGCTGTGTGACCTACTGTCCCGAGGGCGTGCTCAAACGCGTCGGGCACGAGTTCATCTTCGACTATGAATACTGCAAGGGCTGCGGCGTGTGCGCCGCGGAGTGTCCGCGCAACGTCATCCTGATGGCGCGACTCTGAGGGCCGTCTGCCCTCGGCACAAGGAGCGATGCATGACTCTCGAACTCGTCACGGGCAATCACGCGGCCGGGTACGCACTCGCCGCAGCCGGGGAGGCGAACCGCTTTGCGCGCGGCGCGGCGTGCGGCATCTATCCCATCACGCCTCAGACCGAGATCGTCGAGTACGTAGCGAAGTTCCCTTTCAGCAAGGGCCGCATCATCGCCGTCGAGAGCGAGCACAGCGCCATGGGCGTCTCGATCGGCGCATCGATGGCCGGCGCCCGCGCGTTCACCGCCAGTTCCTCCAACGGCCTGGCGTACATGACTGAGAACATCATGGTCGCGGGCTTGTACCGATTGCCCATCGTCCTCGCCGCCGTGAACCGAACGCTCGGCCCCCCGTGGAACATCTGGGCCGACCAGGGCGACACGCTCTACCTCCGCGACTTCGCAAGTATCCAGTTGTACTGCGAGACGAACCAGGAGGTGCTCGACTCGACGCTGCTGGCCTTTCGCCTTGCCGAAGATCGGCGCATCCTCCTGCCCGTCATGGTCATCATGGACGCCTTCATCCTCTCGCACACGCAGACGGAGACGGACCTGCCGGAGCAGGCGCTCGTTGACGATTTCCTTCCGCCCCTCTTGCTGCCGCACCAGCTCAACTTCGATCATCCGGCGACGATCGGCGGCCTGACGTGGCCGCGCGAGACGCTCTCTCAGCGCATTGAGATTGACGAGGCGTTCGAGCGCGTGCCCGCAGCGTACGAGGAGCATCGCGCGGAGTTCCGGCGCATCTTCGGCCGCGACGTCGGCGGCATGATCAGCATGGAAGACACGGAGGACGCGGAGGCTGTCCTCGTTGCCTCGGGCACGATCGCCTCGACCGCGCGGCAGGTTGTGCGACAGCGCCGCCGGCGCGGCGAGCGAATCGGCCTGGTCAAAATGAAGATGTTCCGCCCCTTCCCGGGCGAGGCGCTCCTCGACGCGTGTCCGAAGGCGGGGAAGTTCGGCGTGCTCGACCGCGACTACGCGGCCGGACTCGGCGGAGTATGGTGGCACGATCTTCGCTCTGCCATGCAGGGCCGGCGCGACGGGGCGATCGTGCAGGGCTATCTCACCGGCGGGTGCGGCGGCGACGTCACGCCGGACATGATCGACGAAGTGATCGACGACCTGCTGAATCGCCGCAGCGCCGGCAAGCCGGTGTGGAAGGGGATCGACCGATGACCGCGCCCGCGCAAGTCGAGAATCCGCCCCTCACGTGCAGCGAAGAGTGCCTCATGAGGCCGGGCAACACGAACTGCGGCGGCTGCGGCATGAGCGTCGGGCTGACGTTTCTGAGCCGCGCCCTCCGGGAGGCCGGGCAGAGGTGCCAACTCGTCATCCCCGCGTGCTGCGGGATCGTGACGGCGGGGGGATACCCGACGACCGGCTACAGCGTGCCCGTGCTCGCTTCGACCTTCGCCTCCGCAGCCGCGTTCGCCGCGGGAGTCGCGGCCGTGCGCGACCTCAACAGTGAATCTCACCACGTCATCTGCTGGGCGGGCGACGGCGGCACCTATGACATCGGCATGGCGACCATCAGCGCCGCCGCCGAACGCAACGAGAACATCCTCTACATCTGCTACGACAACGAGATCTACGGCAACACGGGCGGGCAGCGCAGTTCCGCGACGCCGCCGGGCGCGCGCACCACCACCACGCCTGCCGGAAAGCGCGAGGGCAAGAAGGACATCATGGCGATCATGGCGGCGCACCGCATCCCCTACGCCGCCACGCTCTCCATCGCCCATCCCGACGACTTCCTGCGCAAGATCAGGACGGCGCTCCTGCTCAGAGGATTCCGGTTCCTTCTCATTCATTCACCCTGCCCGACGGGCTGGAAGTCCGAGCCGGGCGAGTCGATCGAACTCGTGCGCCTCGCGGTGCGCAGCGGGCTGTTCGCGGTCTACGAAGTGTTCGACGGCGTGCGCTACCGCATCAACATCAAGCCGACGGGCGCCGACCCGGGCGAGTACTACCGGCGGCAGAACCGCTTCCCCGCCGATTCGATCAATCTGGATGACGTCCGGTCGAGTCTTAAGGCGAGCAACGATCGGCTGGCGAAACTGGCGGAGGTCTTCCCGGCCGGCGGTTGAGATGAGTGGGTGCCGAGTCAGCCCGCAGGACCGCCAGTCCGCCATTCAAGGGGAGAAGAGGGACAGAAAGCGGTCCCCAAAACGCAGGATTTACGTGCTTTGGAAAAAAACTCCCGAGTTGGGGGGGCCAATCAGGTAAAATGGCCGCGGCGCCGTGCAGGAGCAGCGGGCGTTCTGCGCGAGACGTGGCAAACCGGACCGTCCGGAGAAAGGAAGATTGAGATGAAAAAGGTTTCGTTGTTGGCCGCGCTGGTGGCATTCGGGAGTGCGAGCGCCTTGGGACAGGGGATTTTTCAACCCTCATACAACCAGACGACGTCGTTCAACGGCGCGCCGGGCGCCCTTGAGCAGACGTCGATGAACTTGACCTACGACGGGAGAAACTACTGGTCCGCTTCGGGAGGAGGCTCCAACGGCAACCGGCTCGCCCAATGGGACGGCAGCGGCAACCACATCGCCTCCTACCAGCCCGGCATCGACATGCGCTCGGTCTTCACCGTCGGCGGAAGCGCGGCGCCGGTGTACTGCCGGGGCTACAGCAGCCCCACGATTATGCGCCAGACCAGCCCCGGCGTCTTCACCAGCCATGTGACGCTCAGCGGCGGAACACTCGATGGGCAGTCGCAGGTCGAGTTCAACTCGGACGGAAGCGAATTCGTCGCGCATGTCAACGGCCAGATCTCACGCTGGAATCTCTCGGGCGCTTTCCTCGGCAATGTCAGCCTGAGCGGGTACGGCACGATGTTCAGTGAAGGCAACTACCCGCAGTATCGCGGCATCGTCTGCGCAGGCGGCTACTACCTGACCTACTCCAACGGCAACCTCTCCGCCTGGGACGCCTCGGGCACGCGCGTGGGCAACACCGTTCTCACCGGCGCCGGCACGAGTTTCGACTCGCACTTCAGCCTCTCCTGGGCCAATGGGATGATCTGGATCATCGATATCGCCAACGGCACATGGCGCGGCTACCGCATTCCCGAACTCCTCGGAGGCTTCCTCATCAGCCTCTCCGGACCGTGCCCGGGACAGAAGACGCTCTCCTGGTCCGGCGCCGGCGCCGGGCAGATGGGAATCGTCATCGGGAACTCGCTGGGCGCCTTCAACATTCCCAGCGGCCCCTGCCAGGGCACTCAACTCGGCATCCAGGGCAACCTCATGCTCTACAACATCATCGGCACGCAGGGCGGCCAGGGCCAGGTCTCGGCCAACGTCGGCAACGCCGCGTGCGGCAAGTACATCCAGTGCATCAAGACCGACGACTGCTCGACGAGCAACGCTGCCGGTCCCATCTGATTGGCTTCGCGAATATCGACAACGGGGTCTCGACTCCGATCACCCGCCTCACCTCCGCAAGGGGGTGAGGCTTTCTTTCAGGCGTCAGGCCGCTCGCTCATGGCCTCATGAGGAAGGCCTGAGCGGCAGAGCCGTCGGAGTGCGGCCTTCACCACCCCGGACAAACCGAAACGACGATCGGCTCCGGCGGCGCACAACCGGATCATCACGCTCTCGATTCAGTGGTCGATGCACGCGGTTCGCTTACACTTGTCCACATGCCCGCCGTGCTTAACTGGCTTCTTCGCCTCGTCATCACCAACCCCATCGCGGTGCGCCTGGTGTCGAACGGCTCGAAGCGCACGCGGCACCTGTTCATCCGGTCGGGGTACCTCGCGGCGATCACGGTCACGCTTCTGGCGGCGCTGCTGGGCCAGCAGGGGGTGTCACTGCGGGAGATGGCGGCGGCGGGGGCGTCGGCCTTCCAGTTCGTCGCCTACCTGCAACTGGGCATGATCTGTCTGCTCGCGCCGGTCTTCATGGCCGGGGCGATCGCGCAGGAGGCGAATCCGCGCACGTGGGACATCCTGCTGACCACGCCGCTCAACTCGCTCCAGATCGTGCTGGGCAACCTCTTCGGCCGTCTGTTCTTCATCCTCGCGATGCTGGTGAGCAGCCTGCCGCTCTTCGCGGTCACGCAGTACTTCGGCGGTGTGCCGGGACGGTCGATCTTTCTGTCCTACGCGATCGGGGCGGCTGCGGCGGTTCTCGTCGGCGCGATCGCCATCGCGCTGAGCGTGAGCCGCCAGGCGGGCCGGCGGGCCGTCTTTCTCTTCTATATCACCGTCGTGATCTACATCGGCGTCACGTGGTCGCTGGACCTTTCGTTCCGCACGGGCACGGCGACGACGTGGGTCACGCCGCTCAATCCCTTCCTCGCGCAGCGCGTGCTGCTCGACAGCGAGAACTATCACCCCTGGTCGCCGGCGGACCTGATCGGGCACGGGTGGATCTTCCGCGCGTGGTTCGGCTCGCCCGTCGCATCCTTCTGCTGGCTGTGCGGGCTTCTGAGCCTGGCGCTGATCGGGTGGTCCACGGCCTTTCTTCGCCTGATCGGCGCGCGGCAGGGAGGCACGCCCTGGTTTCGCAACCTCCTGCGCCTGGGCGCGCGACGGGCGAGGCTCTCGGGCGTGCGCGAGGTCTGGCAGAACCCGATCGCCTGGCGCGAGGCCTCGGGCAAGCGTAACACGATCAGCGCAATCGCCGCTCGCTACGGCTTCATCGCCGTCGGCCTGATCATCGCCCTCGGCGCCATCTGCTTCTACCACTTCGGCATCATGAATCTCGCCGCGCTGCGCCAGGCTGCGCTCACCATCATCTCCACCGAAGTCGCCATCATCACCCTCACCGCCATCAACGTCTCCGCCACGGCCATCAGCCGAGAACGCGAGGATGGGACGCTGGACATTCTGCTGACGACGCCGATCACGCCGTCGTATTATGTAAGCGGCAAGCTGCGCGGCATTGTGAGTTTCATGGTACCGATGATGGCCGTTCCGATCGGGACCCTGCTGATCTTTGCGCTGTATGTCATGGCCGGAGGACTTGGCGTAAGCGGAGGCGTAATGCTGAGCGTGACCGCCAACACCATGACTCGGCAGGTTCCCTTCATCCTGCCGGAAGGCGCGCTGCTGTTGCCCTTCACGCTCGTGCCGTTCATTGCCTTCTGCGTGATGGTCGGGCTGAGCTGGAGCCTCAAGAGCCGCGGGACGATCGGCTCGGTCATCGCGGCGGTGGGCGTGATCGTCGCCGTCGTGGGCGTGCTCAGCCTGTGCACGGTGCAGGCGGGCAAGAACGTGAGCGTGATCGGCCCGATCTTCTCGGCCCTCTCGCCCGCATCCGCCATCATGGCCATCGTCTATCCCGAGGTGGGAATGACCGATGCGCTCGCAGACGAGATCGTCAGCGCCCGTGTCTCGCTCGTGGTCGGTTCGATAATCGCGACGGCGGCGTACGCGGCGATCGTCTACGCGATCCACCGCGCGATGCTCGGCCCCAACGGGCGCACGTTCGACATGACGGTGCGCCGCCTGGCAGGCTCGAACTGACTTGCCGTTTCGACACGGCCCGAAGGCCATGCGCAGGGGAGCGCTTCGCCTGCGAACAGAGTTCCGAATCTGAAACGGCGCCGATCACTCACGCCAATGCCTTAATCGCGCGCCGGACATGCTCGCGGATCATGTCGCGCACCTTGCGGAACTCCGCAGGCTCCATGTGCCTCGGATCGGGGATCTGCCAGTCCTCTCGCTTCTTCGCGCGGACCGACGGACAGGCATCGCCGCAGCCCATCGTGGCCACGAGGTCCCACTCGATGTCGGGCACCTCGTTGAGCGAGTTGCTCCGGTGAGCGGAAAGGTCATAGCCCAGTTCGCGCATCGCCTCGATCGCCTTCGGATTGACCGTGCCCGACGGCCGCGAGCCGGCGCTCCACGCCTCGACCGCGTCACCGCCGATCATCCGGGCGAAGGCCTCAGCCATCTGGCTGCGGTTGGAGTTCTCAACGCAGACGAAGAGTATTCGCTTCGGCGCCGTTCTCGATTGCATCATCGCTGTAGCGCCTCCAGCACAGACCGGACAGAAAACAAACGGGACAGGTACATTTTATGTCGTTGAGGATCAATCACTTACACACGATTTCTTGCCGGAAACAAATGTACCTGTCCCTTTTGTTATCCGAAGTAGAGCCGATTTCTTCGATTACGCGCCCGGCCACCTCAGCCAGAGGTACGCGCCGTAGCCGGCCAGCAGCGTCGCCCCTTCCCATCGCCTGACGACAAAGCCGCTGCGAGCGAGCGGGAACAACAGTACCGCGAACACAAGCATTGCGCCGACGTCGAGGCGCGACAGGTCCGGCGCGTTCATCGGCGCGACGAAGCCGGCGATGCCGAGTATGCCGAGTACGTTGAAGATATTGGAGCCGACGATGTTGCCGATGGCGATGTCGGGCTGCTTGCGGATCGCCGCCACGGTTGACGTCGCCAACTCCGGCAGGCTCGTGCCCGCAGCGACGATGGTGAGGCCGATGATCGTCTCGCTGACGCCCAGGCTCTGTGCGACGGCGACGGCGCCCGTCACGAGCGCTCGCGAGCCGCCCACAAGCATGGCCAGGCCCGCGATGAAGAGCATGACGTCGAACGCGAGATGCCGGTGGGCCGGCGGGTTGCCTTTGGCGAACTCGGCCTCGACCTCGGGCGACTGCGCCGTCGAACCGGCGCGGAAAGAGAACGCCGTATAGGCAAGCATCGCGATGAGGAACACGCCCGCATCCAGTCGCGAGACATCGCCGTCGAGCAGCAGGGCCGCCAGCAGAATGGAAACACCGATCATGATCGGAATGTCGAGCCGAATGAGCTGGGCGTGCACGCGCACGGGACAGACGATCGCCGCCAGGCCGAGGATGGCGGCGATGTTGAAGATGTTGGAGCCGACGATGTTGCCGACCGCGATGCCGCCCTGGCCGTTCCACGCGGCGATGGTGGAGACGACGAGTTCCGGGGCACTCGTGCCCCACGCCACGATCGTCAGGCCGATGATCAGCGGCGGGACGCCGAGGCGCGCCGCAATCGACGCCGCCGCGCGCACGAACGCCTCCGCTCCGCCGAAGGTCAACACCAGACCCAGAGCGACCCATCCCAGCGCAGCGAGCATGATCAGTCCGCCTTTCGATGCGCGTATCCATCTGCGCGCCGCATGATCCTAGCGAACGCGCCGGTGCACGCTTGTCCCGCGTTCGCCAGTGCCGGACAGGCAAAACGCCTACGATGGGGCCTATGAAGTGGTCTCAGACGCTCATTCCGACTTCGCGGCAGGTGCCTGCCGAGGCGGTCGTTCCCTCGCACCAGTTGATGCTCCGCGCGGGGCTGATCCGCTCCATCGGCGCCGGCCTCTATGACTACCTCCCCCTGGGCTGGCGCGTCCTCCAGCGCGTGATGAACATCGTGCGCGAGGAGATGAACGATGCCGGCGCGAGTGAACTGCTCATGCCCGCCCTCATCCCCATCGAGTTCTACGCCGACACCAGGCGCGACGTGGACTACGGCGACAACCTCTTCCGACTCACCGACCGTCACGGCCGTTCCGCCGCGCTGGGCCCGACGCACGAAGAAGTCATCACCGAACTCATGAAGGCGTACGTGACCTCGTACCGCCAGTTGCCCCTGAACCTCTACCAGATCCAGACGAAGTACCGCGATGAGTTCCGGCCGCGCTTCGGCGTGCTGCGCTGCCGCGAGTTCCTCATGAAGGACGCCTACTCCTTCCACGTCGAGGTCGATGGGCCGGGCGGGCTGAACGAGACGTATGACAGGATGTACGCCGCCTACTGCCGCATCTTCGACCGCTGCGGGCTGGACTACTCGATCGTCGAGGCGGAGAGCGGCCCGATCGGCGGAAGCGCCAGCCACGAGTTCATGTGCAACTCGCCGGTGGGCGAAGACACGATCCTCAAGAGCGACAAGGGCAACTACGCGGCCAACGTCGAAAAGTGCGCCATCGGCGATCGCCCGCATGACCTCAGCGGCGCGCCGACAGGCGAACGGACGAAGGTGCATACGCCGAATCTCCCCGGCATCGAGGGCGTGTCGGATTTTCTCAAGGTCAAGCCAAGCCGGATGCTCAAGACAATCGTCTGGCCGTGGAGGGCGGGCGAGCGCAACGGCTGGGTCATCGCTGTCGTCTGCGGGCACCACGACGTAAATGAAGCGAAGGTGCGCGACATTCTTCGCGATCAGGTCGATCGGTCGCTTACGCTGCAGACCGAGGGCAGCGAAGGCGCAGCGCGTGCGGCGGGTTTCGCGATCGGATATGTCTCTCCCTCCGCTGCAATCGGCAGATCAGCCTGCGTGGTCATCGCCGATCCCGACGCCGCCCAGGGCGGCTTCTGGGCGACGGGCGCCGACGAAATGGATCATCACGTCAACCACTTCAACTGGAAGCGCGAGGTACTCGACAAGGGCGTCCAGGTCCACGTCGCCGACATCCGCAACGCGATGGACGGCGACCCGTCGCCGCTCAACGACGGCGGCGTCCTCCGCGCCAGCAAGGGCATCGAGGTCGGCCACGTCTTCAAACTCGGCACGAAATACTCCGACGCCATGGGCTTTGCCGTCCTGGACGAGAAGCAACAGAAGCGGTCCGTCATCATGGGCTGCTACGGCATCGGCATCGGCCGCATCATCGCCTCGGCCATCGAGATGAACCACGATGAGAACGGCATCGTGTGGCCGGCGCCGATCGCTCCGTACGATGTCATCATCACGCCGATCAAGTACGAGGGCGAGGCTCGCGAGGTGACCGATCGCCTCGAATCGCAAATCAGCCAAGCGGGTCTCGACGTGCTCGTCGACGACCGCGACGAGCGGCCGGGCCCGAAGTTCAAGGACGCCGACCTCATCGGCATTCCGATTCGCTTGACGATCGGCGACAAGGCCCTCGCGCAGGGCTGCGTCGAAGTGGTCAAGCGCGACGGTTCGCTGGGCAAGGGCGAGATGGTCCGCATCGAGGAGGTCGTTTCGCGATGCAGATCTTCGCGATGATCGTCGATACCGGCATTCAGCGTCGTCGCTTGCGACGACATCCCATCCCAGGGAGCCCCTCGCCATGACGGACATCAACGACCTGCTGACCGCCTGGCGCGATCGCACGGCCCGCGTCGAGCGCCTGGGCAAACTCTTCGTCATCGGATGCGGCAAGTCGGGAACGACGTGGCTGCGCTACATGCTCAACGGCCATCCGCAGATCGTTGTCGAAGGCGAAGGGAGTTTCGCCTGGCGCCTTCTGCCGCACTTCTATCAGGGGATCGAGTCGTTCAACCGGCACCAGCGGCAGGGCCAGCCGCCCGTCACGCACTTCGATTCGCGCGATGCGCTCGTGATCGCCCGGCATCTCATCGACACGCAGTTTGCGCGCTATCTTGAGCACGCGGAGCAGTCGGGGCGGGAGGTGCCAAATCTCCGCTGGATCGGCGACAAGACACCGCAGCACACCATCGCGATCCCGCTTCTCAACACCGTGTATCCGCAGAGCCGGTTCGTACACATCATCCGCGACCCGCGCGACGTGGCGGTGAGCGGGTGGTTTCAGGAGGGCGCGTCATCCGGCCGCACCTTCGAGCAGTTCATCCATCACTTCATGAACGAGGTGTGGCCGCTGCAGGTCGGTTCGGCGCGGCGCGACGGCCCGCCCCTGGGCGCGAAGCGTTACTTCGAGGTGCGCTACGAGGACCTGCTTGAGAACGAAGAAACGATTGTCGCACGTCTGCTGGGGTTTCTCGATGTCGATGCCTCGCCTGCGGCCATCGCGCAGTGTCGCGACGCCGGGTCCTTCAAGCGCCTCTCGGGCGGCCGCGAACGCGGCGAAGAGGATCAGAGCAACTTCTTCCGCAAGGGAGTCGCCGGCGACTGGCGCCAGCACCTCCCGACCAATCTCGCGCAGCCCTGCTGCGACCGCATCGCGGGCCTGATGTGCGACGCGGGGTACGACCCGAGCTGCGCCGAATTGCCGGCCGCGGCGACAACGGGAGCACATTGAAGGGGCGATGCCGGTTCCCATTGGTTGACATCGCCGCGCGCGGGCGGTTTGATGAATGACCGTGTCCGGGTTACCAGGATGGGTGGAGCACGCGTCATGTCGGCCGCGATGAGCATCAGAGTCCGCACGTTTCTCGCCGGCAGCGGCGCTGCGCTCATGCTTTCGTGGATGCTCGGCGTGCTGCTGGGCCTGGGCGGATACACCTTCTCCTACGCCGAGGGCACGTCCTACCTCTCCGACGACCCGAAAGCCTGCGTGAACTGCCACATCATGCGCGACTACTACGACGGCTGGCAGAAGGCCAGCCATCACGCGCACGCGACGTGCAACGACTGCCACCTGCCGCATGACTCCTTCATCGGCAAGTATCTCACCAAGGCGGAGAGCGGCTACCTGCACTCCAAGGGTTTCACACTCCAGGACTTCCACGAGCCGATCCGGATGCGCGAGAAGAGCAGCCGCGTCCTGAACGACAACTGCCTGCGTTGCCACAGCGATTTCGTCCGTCACCTGACCATCCATGCCGCCGATCCGCTGGACTCCAATCCGCGGATGTGCGTACGCTGCCACGAGGGAGTCGGGCACGGCCCGGCCCGTTGAGGAGGAATCATCGTGAACCAGAGCCAGCCCAAGCGACCCCATGCCGCCATCCGCTGGACCGTCTACGTCGCCACCGTCGTGATCGTCGCGGTCTCGACAGCCCTGGTCATGTCGCTCTTTCAGAACATCGCACAGCGCAAGCGCGAGGCAGAGCAGGTGGTCTTCTCGCTGGTGGACCTTTCCGAGGCGACGGTGGATCCGGCGATGTGGGGCAAGAACTTTCCGCGGCAGTACGACAGTTACCGCCGCACTGTTGACGTCGAGCGCACGCGCCATGGCGGGAGCGAGGCGTTCCAGAAACTCGACGAGGAGCCGGTGTGGCGGACCATCTTCGCCGGCTACGGGTTCAGCATCGACTATCGCGAGGAGCGCGGCCACGCCTACATGCTCTCGGACCAGCGCGAAACGGAGCGCGTGACCATGCTCAAGCAGCCCGGCGCCTGCCTGCACTGCCACTCCTCCGTCGTGGCGGCATATCGCGAAGTCGGCGTCGAGCAGGGCGCCCCGGGGTCGCTGACCGACCCGCTGCTCAGCGCCGATGGCCTGGCGCAACTGCACCGTGGCTTCGAAACTGTCTGCGCCATGCCCTACGAGGAGGCGACGCAACTCGTCGAGCACCCTGTAACGTGCCTCGACTGCCACGATCCCAAGACAAACGAGTTGCGGATCACCCGGCCGGCCTTTCTCACCGGCATGGCGCGGCTGGCGGAGTCATCCGATCCGCTGCCGCACCTGCCCAGCGTCGAGCGCTGGCGCCAGGGCGACAGGCGCACGCCCTACGACCCCAACGCGCTGGCGACGCGGCAGGAGATGCGTTCTCTCGCCTGCGCGCAATGCCACGTCGAGTACTACTTCAAGGGCGAGGGCAAACTGCTCGTCTACCCCTGGCACCACGGCCTCAAGGCCGAGCAGATCGAACGCTACTACGACGACTCCGGCTACGCCGACTGGACGCACAAGGAAAGCGGGGCGAAGGTCCTCAAAGCGCAGCATCCCGAGTTCGAGTTGTGGAGCCAGGGGATTCATGCGCGCAGTGGCGTGTCATGCGCCGACTGCCACATGCCCTACAAGCGCGAGGGGGCGATCAAGGTCAGCGATCACCAGATTCGCAGCCCGCTGCTGAACATCGCCCGCGCCTGCCAGACGTGCCACCGCTATTCCGAGGAGGAGATTCTGGCCCGCGCGGAGTTGATCCAGGACCGCAACCGGAAGATGCTCGACCGGGCCTCGGGCGCCGTGGTTGACCTGATCGAAGCAATTCGGCAGGCCCGCGAGGCGGGCGCCGGCGAGGACTCGCTTTCCGCGGCGCGGCTGCTTCAACGCAAGGCGCAGTGGCGCCTGGACTTCGTGGCCGCGGAGAACTCAATGGGCTTCCACGCCGCTCAGGAGGCCGCCCGCCTGCTCGGCGAAGCGATCGACTATGCGAGGCAGGGCGAGATCGACTTGGCGCGGTCGCCGCAGAGCGAGAATTGAGATGAACGGGGGTTGACCCCCCATTCTCCTTCGGCGTCTGTCCCGACGTGATAGGAATCCGGCGACGGCGCACAGGTGTGATCGACCTGATGCCAGCCCCCACGGTCAAGTCGGAGGACTCGCGGTGGACCAGAGGAATTGACCTCGCTCGCAACGCCGGCGGCGTCGGCGTGTACACTACGCAACGATGCCGCACCTCCCACATCGATTCCGCCCGGGCCGCTTCCTGCTCTCGCCGGCAATTGCCTTTGTCGCCCTCGCGCCCGCCGGCTGCAACCAGGGGCTGACGGAGGTCGATCGCAAGGCCTCCAACCTGATCGCACAAAGGACCGAAGCGCTCGGCGGGGACGCGATCGCGCCTGGGTTTGAGCATCTCACGGCGGTCCGGACCGAGGCGGACCTCATCCGGCACACGCCCGAGAACACGAGCCGCACGCCGGCGACGCGCAACCCCGCGGCCGGCGACCTCACGATCGCGCGAGGCGATGCCCGGACCGAGGTCGAGCGCCTGCTTCGCCGCTACGCCGACGCCCCCGAAGACGCTGAGCGATTCACCCTTCAGGAGACTCTCAAGTACGCGGTCACGAACGCTCGCGAGTACAAGACCGCCAAGGAGGAGTTGCTCCTTGCGGCACTCCGCCTGCTGATCCAGAGGCACCAGTTCGGCCCGCGTTTCTTCAACGAGATGAGCGCGGCCTTCACGGGCGATGCCGAGGAAGGCGACTACGAGATCGCCACTCGCCTCATCAACGAGTTCCGCGTGACGCAGCGCCTCGAGACGGGCGGGCAGATCTCCGCCCGCGCCCTGGTCAGCGCGACCGAGCAACTCCGCCGGCGCGTGGGAGATCGCGAGTCGCAATCGGCGAGCGTGATCCTCTCGGCGGACATTCCCCTGCTGCGCGGGGCCGGGGACGTCGCCCGCGAGTCTCTGATCAGCGCCGAGCGCGAGATGGTCTATGCCACGCGCACATTCGAGCGATTTCGGCAGCAGTTCCTCTTCAACATCGCCACGGATTATTTCGACCTGATCCGCACGCAGGCGCAGATCGAGAACGCCAGGCGTGTGCTCGCGAGCCGGCAGGCACTGGCGCGCGAGACGGAAGCGCTCTATGCCTCGGGCCGCAAGCCGCAGTTCGAGTTGAGCGAGGCGCGGGCCCGCGTGCTCAGCAGCGAGAACAACCTGGCGGACCAGCAGGACCGCGCGGCCGTGCAGTTGGAGCGGTTCCGGATCCGCCTGGGCATGCCCCCGGACCATCCCTACTTCCTCGACACGGCGAGTTCCTTCGACCTGCCTGTGCCGGCACTGGACATGAGCGAGAGCGTGCGGCGCGGCCTGCTGTACCGCCTGGATCTCCAGACAACGCGCGACCGCCTTGAAGACGCGCGGCGCGGCGTCGCCAACGCCCGCAACGAACTGCTGCCCGACCTCAACCTCAGTGCCTCGATGACGCTCATCACCGACCCCGGCCTCCGGCGCGGCGGTCTCCAGTTCGACGATGACGAGATCGACTACACGGCCGGCATCACCTTCGGCCTGCCGCTGGACCGCGAGATCGAGCGCATCGGCCTGCGACAGGCGACGATCAGCCTCGAACGCGCCCAGCGCGCCATCCGCAACGACGAGGACAACGTCGAGTTGAGTATTCGCTCCGCGATGCGCGACATCCAGCTGGCACTCTTCAGCCTCCAGATTCAGAACGAGAGTGTGCGGATCATCGAGCGACGCCTGACCGGCCTCCAGTTGCGCCGCGCCGACGTCACGACGCGGACAATCATCGATGCCCAGGATGAGTACGCGGCCGCGCTGGACGCTCGCGACGCGGCCATCCGCAACGTTCGCGTGGCGATCATGCGTTATCTGCTGGAGACAGGGCAGTTCCGCGTCGATGTGAACGGGCAGTTCATCGCCCCGCCGGGAATGGAGCAACTCACGCCCCAGGAGGCGAAGGACCTCTACGAAATGGGAACGAGCGGCGAACGGGTCTCCATCACGCCGGATTCCGAATCAGAGTCGCCCGTCGGGACCGCCCCGGTCGTGCCGCAGGAAACGGAGCAGCCGCTGGATGAAGAGGTCCGGGGCAAGCCGGCCGGAGAATCCGGTCAGGAATCACCCTGATTCGCGGATCAGTCTGGCCACTCGCCGGTATCATTGGATTGGAATGAGCCACTCCTCTGCTGACAACCTCCAATCGCGCCGCCGCGCCCGCCGGGCGCTGCTGACCAAGGTGCTCCTCGGGCTGCTCGTGCTGGGCGGTCTCGGGGGGACGGCCATCGTCTTCACGATGAACCGCGGCAGCGGCGGCGAGGTGGCCGTGGACGACCGCTATCGAGTCAAGGTCACCAGTTTTGACATGACCATCCCCGCGACCGGGGAGATCGAGGCGCTCACCTCCGTCGAGATCCGCAACCAGGTCGAGGGGCGCACGCTCATCAAGTGGATCATCGAGGAAGGATCGCGCGTATCGCGCGGCGACCTTCTCGTCGAGATCACGAGCGACGAGATCGTGAACCGGATCGAGGAAGAGACGCTGCGCGTCGAGTCGGCGCGGAGCGACCTCGTGTCCGCCCAGGAGGCGGTGGCGCTCCAGGAGAGCCAGAACCGCTCGACGGAAGGCCGTGCGCAATTGGCCGTCGATCTGGCTGAACTGGAACTCAAGCGGTGGCAGGAGGGCGAGGTGGCGACGCGGCGCAAGGACCTGCAGGTGCGCCTCCAACTGGCCGAGCGCAATGCCGAGCAGCGCGCCAAGGACTACGCCAACTCGCTCATGCTCTTCAAGGAAGGTTTCATCAGCGAAAGCGAGAAGGTCACCGACCAGAACCGCCTCGACGAGGCCAGGGCCGAACTGGAGAAGGCCCAGCTCGCCAATCACATCTACAGCGAGTACGAATACCCCAAGGACCTCAAGGCCAAGACCAGCGACCTCGATGAGACCCGGGTCGAACTCGAACGCGTCCAGCAGGCGAACGCGCGCACCCTTGAACAGAAGAAGGCCGACCTCATCAACAAGGAGCGGCAACTGTCGATCCGCGAGTCGCGCCTCGCCAAACTTCAGGAGCAACTGCTCGCGTGCACGATCCGCGCGCCGGGCGACGGTCTGGTGGTCTATGGAACCAGCGTCGGGCGCAATCCCTGGCGACGCGAGGCGCCGCTCCAGATCGGCCAGGAGATCCACGCCAACCAGTTGCTCATCATCCTGCCCGATACCACGGAACTCGTCGCTTCCGTTCGCGTGCACGAGACGCAGTCCAGCCGCGTGTCGGTGGGCATGCCCGCGACGGTGAAGATCGACGCGCTGCCGAAACTGCAGCTCAAGGCCAGCGTGCGCAGCGTGGGCGTCATGGCGGAGCAGAACGGCTTCGGAAGCCAGGTGCGGGAGTACACCATCCGCCTGCTGATCCAGGGCCCCAACGAATGGGATCTCAAGCCCTCGATGCGCTGCAAGGCCGACATTCTGCTCGGGCGCGTCGAAGAGGTCATCGCCGTACCCATCCAGGCAGTCTTCGTGGAACGCGGCCGACCGTATGTCTGGGTACCCAGCGGCTCGATGTGGACCCAGCGACCGGTCACCACGGGCCGCAACAGCGAGACAATGATCGAGATCAAGTCCGGCCTTGACTCGGGCGACGTGGTGCTGCTCCGTGCGCCCGGCCCGGGCGAGACAGACGCCTGAGCAACCCGCCGCCCCTTCCGTCTCCAGCGCCGATCGGATCAAAAGCAAGCCACGCAGCGTTCGATCCGAACGCTGCGTGGTCATATGCAGTCCGGCTGGCTTGCGAGTCAGTTCACCGCGTTATGTCGTTGGCGCCGGCCGGCGAAGACCAGCGTCCCGAGCGCGAGGAGCGCGAAGCTTCCGGGATGAGGCACGCCGTAAACGCGGCTGAGGCGGAAGTCGACCGCCAGGCCGGGGTCAAGGAACACCTCGATGCTCTGGAGGCTGGCCAGATCGACGTTCTGGATGCCCGCAAAGTCGCCGAACGCAAAGAACACACTCTGCGCTCCGGGCGCGGTGAGCGATCGTGTCAGGGTCGCCAGGTTCTGTCCGTCGGAGAGCGTGACCAGGATCGGCAGGGGCTGGCCGTTGGCGAAGTCGAATCGCCCGAACTCGAGGACGACGTCGGTGATGGAGCGGAAGTCGGCATTGAGGCCCGCGCCGTCGGCGTCATAGCGGAGATTCCAGTCGCCGCGCGCCCCGGCCGTCGATGAGTAGTCCAGGATCATGCCGAAGTGAGGCACGATCGCGGCCTGAACGAAGTCCAGCCCGATGTGTTCGAGGAACGTCGCTCGCACCGCGGATGCGCGCGAGCCGCCGATCACGTTGCTCACTCCCAACTCGCTGACGTGAATCGTCGTGATCGTGCCCACGACAACGGGCCACGGATCCGGGTTGCCCACCGACGAGAAGTCATCGATGATGATGTCCGCCGACGCGGGAACTGCGAACACCCCCGCGAGAAACAATCCACTGCAAAGTGACCGCATGGAACCCATCTCTCTCTCCCTTCCATCACAGAGGCGCCGGCCGTAACGTCGGGTGCGGCGCACAAGGTCATTGTCCGCAATTGTGACCGATGATCGGACCAGTGTCAAGTGGAATCTGACGACTCGCCGAGTCTACTCTTCGATAACTCGAGTGTGACGTGGATTCAGGCCTGTCTGCTTCCCCTTCGGAGGTGGAATCGCGGGGGGTGATTCCCTGTATCCATGTCTGGTCCAGCGCCGACAGCGCGGGCAGGATCCTGGATCGAGCCGAACGGATCGTCCTGCCATGCAACGGGGTGGCCCTGTGGGCTCCGCAATTCGTGGCTGCGGCTTGGGGCGGACGCCAGCCTCCATGTCCGGGCCGTGGCGCCCAGCCTTCCCGCGCTCTCAGAGTCTGTATGAGGACTGGGAGTGCCGTGGTCAAGCGACGCCCTGTGAGCGCGGGCCACGCCGGCGCGCGATCGACGACGGAGCCGGCGTGATCGACCGCCCGCTTCAGGTCGTGGCCCTCCGGTCGCAGAGGCTCCCTCCGGACCACGGCACCCGACGGCTTTCAAACTGGCTCTCAGAGGTTGAAGTTGATCTCCGGCATGGCGATGATGTACTTGAGGTTGAACGTCCACCGCCCGACCATCTTCACAGGCACGAGCATCATGATGACGAAGAGCACCGCCATCAGGTAGTATCGCGAGAATCCCATCTGCGCTCTCAGTCGCCCGAAGAACCCGATCTTCGTCATCAGCACGGGCAGGACGCAGAGCCAGAAGAAGGTGAAGAGCAGGCCGGGCCACTCTCGCACAAGCAGATTGTCAGGCAACTTTCCCCCAAGCAGCACGACGTACCACACGTCGCTGATGTTGATGTTGGTGAGCGGATCGACGCGGTAGGGATCCCACACCTGGAATGGGCCGAAGAAGTTCCAGTTGGGCCCGCGGAGAAACGTGCCGAAGACAATCAGCACGCACCAGAGGATGAGGTAGCCGAACATCCAGGTGAGGATGGCGAACCTGCGTTCCTTGAAGGTGTAGTACCCGTTGCCCTTGGGATTCGTGTCAATGTAGGGCATGGCAGCGAGGCCGAGAATGATCAGGCCCGGCAGGACCACGCCGGCCATCCAGGGATCGAAGTAGACGAGCAGTTCCTGCAGGCCCAGGAAGTACCAGGGCGCCTTGGATGGGTTCGGCGGACCGGCCGGGTTGGCCGGCGATTCGAGCGGCGCCTTGAGCAGCACCGACCACACGATCAATACGACCGTGCACAGCACCATGGCCAGCAGTTCGGTGTACACCAGATCGGGCCAGCACAGGACCTTGTCCTCGCGGTCCTCCTCGATGAGCGGCTTGCCGATCTCCATGTTCTCGTCGTTGATTGCCGCCTGACGCAGCCCCAGCCAGAGAAAATACAGCGTCAGGAAAATCATCATCGTGATCGGAACGTTGTCGGGCTTCTTGAGAATCGACGCGTAACTCTCGTCGAGCGGGATGAAAGCGAAGTAGACCACCGTGAAGCCCAGCATGAGCGGCCAGAAGACAATCGGCTTGGTCCACTTGCGGTACCAGATGAACGCCGCGAACATGATGATGCAGAAGAGCGGCAGGCTGTATTGCGGCACGCTCCAGCGGTTGACGAAGTCCTTGAACTTGTCGAGCGCCGTGATGTTCACCTCACCGGCGGCGAGGAGAAGTGACGAGATGGGCAAGAGGCTGATCATTCGTAATTCCAGCGGTTCACTGAGTCGTCATTCCGACTTCCGTCAACGCCCACGACGAGGCTCTGCGAATCGTGGGGTGCTCTCATTCATCGCCTTCCCGCTCCGGCACGCGCTCCCCTTCGCAGAACCTTGGGGCCGCGGCTGAACAATCCACACTTACATCGGCCCGCTGATTCCCCCATCCTTACGGATGCGCCAGAAGTGGACGGCGATGAGCGTGGCGGCGCCCAGCGGAATGGCGATGCAGTGAAGGACGTAGAAGCGCAGCAGGGCCGCCTCGCCGACGGACTCGCCGCCGAGGAGGAGGAACTTGGCGTCGGAGTAGGGCGTCACAATCGGGATGCCGCCGGGCAACTGGAGCAGTTCGGTGCCCGGACCAGCCATGCCGGCAAAAGGCGTCGCCTCCGCCATCTTGCTGCCCACCGTGATCGCCCAGATCGCCAACTGGTCCCACGGCAGGAGATAGCCAGTGAACGACAGGAGCATCGTCAGGACGAGGAGAATGACGCCGACGACCCAGTTGAACTCGCGCGGCGGCTTGTACGAGCCGGTCAGAAAGACGCGCATCATGTGCAGCCACACGCTGATGATCATCGCGTGGGCGCCCCAGCGGTGAATCT
The DNA here is from genome assembly GCA_900696685.1 of uncultured Planctomycetota bacterium. Classification (GTDB taxonomy): domain Bacteria; phylum Planctomycetota; class Phycisphaerae; order Phycisphaerales; family UBA5793; genus UBA5793. The sequence goes on along the minus strand of CAADHA010000063.1, from coordinate 15,050 downwards.
CGCGCATGATGCCCAGCGTGAGGTGCGCCCTCATGCCGATGATGTCGCTGTAGGCATACTCGACGACGGGGCGGTAGTAGAACATGAGCAGCACGCCGCTGATCGTCTCGGCAATGAAGAGGAAGAACGTCAGCCCGCCCATGCACCACGTGAAGGAAAGGCGGATGCCGCTCTTGCGCACCGCCACCGGGTGAAGGTGAAGGAAGACGTTGGACATGATCGCCATGACGCGGGTCCGGCGATCGCGCGGGATGCCGTGGCGAAAGATCGAACTCCACACCTGGCTCTCGCGGATTGAATTGATCACACCCTGAATCATCAGTTTCCTTCCGGGCCGGCTTCGCCCGCGTCCCAGGGCGGGCAAATGCAGTGTCCATTGTTGCGCGCCGGCGTTGCGTCGTCCACGTCCGCCGATCCTGCCCGTCGCCGCGCCGGGCTGCCCGGCGATCGGCACGCGGCACGCGGAGTAGAAGATCGACAAGTCGCCTGCCGCGCCGCGCGAACGTTGCCGCGGCTGGAACGGCACGGCCGCACCCCCTCAGGCGCGCACCTCCAGCACAGCCGCCTCTCGCTTGGCCAGGGGCTTTCCCTTCTTGTCCACTTTGAGTCGCATCCACTCCGACAGCGTTGCGCGCGCCTTGGGCAGTGCTTCTTCCGGCTCGGCGAGAGCCGGCAGCCACAACTTGTCCCACTCGAAGCAGAACCAGCCGGTATACCCGATGCCGCGCATCAGTTCCACAAACCGCTCCACCTCGACGGTTCCTTCGCCAAGGGGGCAATAGCCCGTCCCTTCGCCCACCACCGTATCCTTCAACTTGGCGTAACGGATGCGGCTGTTGAGCGTGGTCACGCTCAGGCCCGGCCGTTCGCCCACGGTCGCGGCATAGGCTGCATTCCAGCACACGCCCACGAGGGGGTGACGCGTGGCATTGGTAAGGGTCCACAACTCGCGCGAGCGGGCAAAAGAGCCGGCGTTCTCGATAACGATCTCGACCCCGCTCTCCTCGGCGTACTCCGCGAGTCGCGTGTAGCGGGCCGCGAGCCGACGAATCGCAGCCGCAGGAACTTCGCCGGGGTAGATCATGTACCCGAAAGTGCGGATCCGCTCGCAACCCAATGCCGCGGCCATGTCAACAAACGACCGGGCGCCGGCCATGGCCCCCTCCCCTTCGGAGCGGCTGCGGTAGTGAAGGGCCACGCTGGTGGCGAGACAGGAGATGCGGATGGAGGCCCTTTCGAAGAGGTGGCGGACCTTTTCGGGGTCGCTCAGGGCCGGGTCTCCCGCCAGTTGCGTCGACCCGGCGCCGAAGGTGCGCAACTCCACTCCCTCGTAGCCGTACTCCCCGGCCGCCTCGACGATCCGCTGGAGGCTCCATGCGGGGCATGCCACGGTGCTGAATGAGAGCGGATTGATGCTGTGCTGGTTGAGGCCTTCGCTCATGTTGCTCCTGCCCGGCCATCGCGGCGCGGGGGCAATCGTAGAGAGGGCTGCGAAGTGGTCAATGCCGGGAAGATCGAGGCCGGCGTCCGGGCCACCGGCACGCCCGGCGAAGCGCGGCCGACTGGACGGAATCCTCGGCCTGCGCTCCCTCATCCGCCACGGATCGCAGTCAGAACCTGCTTTCAATCCACGCGAGCATCTCGCGGTCGGCTTCGACCTTTGCTTCGGCCTCGGCCCCGGCGCCCGACATCGACGTCTTCTTCGTGACAGAGTGATTCAGTATGGGGTTGCCTGCCTTGTCAAAGAGAAACGCGCTGATCGTGTACGAGCCTTGCTGAAGCGAGGCCGGGCTCAGGCCGCTCGTGAAGCCCGCGCCGATGCCTGTCCCGCTTCGCACCAGGACGATCACCGTGCCCACCTCGGAGTGCTTTGTCGCGCGAATGCCCGACGGCAGGCGGTCATGCAACGCGTCGATGCGCTTCATCTCCGAGTCCACGACGACGGCCAGTCCCGTCGGCCGCGCGCCGGGCGCTGCGGGCGAACGGTTGTCGAGCATCCGGATGTAGTGGTCCACGTGTGCGGTCAGCCCGTCCGGCCCGACGCCGGAGTTGAGCACGAGAACCAGAATCACCACCACGACGGCGACAACGATGACGATCGCAACGGCGCTCACGCCCCTGGTCTGTCGTCCGCTCATATGACCGCTCCTTTCGTGCGTAGCGCGAATGGCCCGCAAGGGTGCTGCCCAGCACGGAAGTGTATGCGGGGCGCAATAGGCCGCGCCAGGAACGTCCTGCGGAATCGTCGCGTGGAGGGACAAAGTCAGTCGCCCTGATCGCGCCCATCCCTTGCCGCGCGGGACTGACGCCCGGCGAGGCGTTCGGCATGCCGGTGGGCCAGCTTCTGCCGGCCGATCTCGACGAGGCGGCGGGCGCGGGCCACGAGGATGAGGGTGACGGGGTAACTTATTGCACCGGCGGCGAGGCCGATGATCGCCCCGCCGATGAACATCGGCACAAGGACGTCCACGCCCAGTTCAAGCAACTCGCGGAACTGCGAGACCACTTCGTAGAACTCGAGTCGGCTCAGGTCGCGCACGAATCGCGAGAGAACCTCGTGTATGTCAATGGGCCGGCCGGCCCAGAAGTGCCGGCCAAGGTAGTACGTGCCCGCGTAGATCGGCGGTATGGTGAGCGGATTGGTGATCCACACCGCCGCCACCGCAGGCGCAGGGTTGGCGCGCACCGCCGCCGCGAGAAAGCCCGCGATGATCATCTGAAAACCGATGGTCGGCGAAAACGCCACGACAATACCGATTGCCAGCCCCAGCGCGATGGCGCGCGGCGAACCTTCCAGGCGCATCAGCCGACGCCATCCCTGGCGCCATCCGACGCGCCACCGATTCCATCGCGACCACAATCTGGCTTTGCGTCTCCGATCCATGTCGACCTGCATCTGCCCCTCGTTCGAGCCCGCGGAAGCGGCGCGCCGCCGCCTCCGCCCGCTCAGGATCAGCGGACGATAGGCCGCGCGAGTCGCGGCGAAGGTCCGCCGTAACGCCAATCGAAGCCCTCGCCTCTTAGCCGTTGTAGCATTCGCGGATGACGCACTGCGCCGAGTTCGACAATGTGAGGGACGGACCCCGGTGCGAGCACTGCGATTATCTGCTGCGCGGGGTGCGCTCTCCCCTCTGCGTCGAATGCGGACGCGACCGCGTCCGGCGATTGACCTTCCTCGACCGGCTGGAATTTGACGCATTCCGCGCTGCATTCGACCTCGCCGGCGTGCCGCACGAGTATTCCGACCCGCGAAAGGGGATGCTCGGCATGGGGACGGTGGCGTACGGTCTGCGCATCCCTCCCATGATCCTGCTGGCATGGAGGAACTTCGAGGCGGCCGAGGCGGCGCTCGAAAGCGTCGGCCTCTCGCTTCCCATTGCCCTGATCGAAGAGGATCACCCCTGGTGCCCCTGCTGCGGCTTTGCAGTACATGCCAACGAACTGGAGGACCCTCGGTGCGGGGTCTGCGGCACGCGCTGCGCGTGGTACCATGAACAGGAGACGCCGGACGATGCGGGGAGGGCTGATTGAGCATACCACCGCTTGACGCATTCAATCTGCTCGATCTGCGCGTCGGCCGCGTGGAGCGCTGCGAGCCTCACCCTGCCGCCCGCAAGCCGTCGTTCTGCCTCTGGATCGATTTCGGTCCCGAGATCGGCACGCGCACGAGCAGCGCGCAACTCACCGACCTCTACGAACCACGCGACCTCATCGGCCGGGAGGTGATCGCGGTGATGAACCTCGGCACGCGGCGCATCGCGGGCTTCGAGTCACAGGTGCTCGTGCTCGGCCTGCCTGATGCGCGGGACCGCGTCGTGCTCCTCTCGCCGGAAAGAGATGTGCCTCTCGGCGGGCGCGTGTACTGACCGCGGACTGACCAGGAATCATGCCGGCCCCGTGCTCACCTCGCGATCAGGTATCCGCGGGCATTCTCCCAGCGGCGGTCCGCGCGGCGTCCGGTCGCGGGGTCGATCTCGAAGAGAGTGAAGAAGACTTCCCAGTAGCGCTGCCCCTGCCTCTGCACGGCAAAGACCTCGCCTGCGAGAACGTAGTGCGCCGCGCCGGAGGAACGGGCTGCTTCGTCGCCGGTGAAGACCAGACGCCCGCCTTCGCCCGCCGCCGCCAGTTCGGCGCGCAAGCGCGTGCCCAGTTCGACGACGCCTCGACTGGGCGCACTGGAGCGGTTGACCAGATCGGGCACGTAGATGATGGTCTGCCCCTCAGGGTTGTGCGCCGGCTCCTCGACAGCCGTGAGGATGCCAAGTATGACCCGGCTTGACAGATCGGAGACGGGATCCGACCCCATGCGCGGCGTGTCAGTCGCGCCCGCATTGCCAAGAGTTGCCACGGGTCTGGACGCGTTCTGCTCCTTCGTCGCGCAAGACGCAGAGCCGATAACAAAAAACGCTAAAGCGGCGCCGCGCGCCATCCGCATCCAAGAGTTGTGTCGCCGACTCATGCACACCCCTTCCCTTGTGGGGCGCCGGGAGACGTGGGTCTGCACGTGTTACAAGGGTCCGCGCGGACCACGTCCGGGACGATCAATCGTATCGCCCCGGTGCTGCTTCTCGCCATCGGCGTGCAGCGCGGAGTCGGCCGCGTGCCGGGGCGTCACGCCCAGCAGGAGCCGCAACACCATGACAAAGGACCAGTTGGCCGCCGCGATCATGTCCATCAACCCTTCCGCCGCAGTCGAGTTTCTTCTCTCCTTTGACATTCGTGATCTGCGCCGTTACCTCGAGCACCTCGAGATGACGCGCGAGCCGCGCGGCCGCAACTCCATCTGGCTGCGCTCCGGCGACACGCCGGCAGTTGCTGTCGGCTGAGCCGCCGGCCTCTCTCGGTCGCGCCCTTGAGCGCCGCACGCCATGATCCGCGCCGTGCTCCGGCGTATCCTTGACATCAAACCGGAACAGAACGGCTGATGCGGAGGAGCCGCGAATGGACGTGGACCTGATCCTGCTCGAGTGCGAAGATCACATGACCAAGGCGGTCGACTACCTCAAGCATGAGTTGCGCGGCATCCGCACCGGCCGCGCCTCCACCGCCATGATCGAACACGTCAAGGTCGAGGCCTACGGCTCGCCGACGGACCTCAAGAACCTCGCCTCCCTCTCCGTCCCCGAGCCGACGCAGATTCTCGTCAAGCCCTTCGATCCCTCGACGATGACCGACATCATCAAGGGCATCGAACGCGCGGACCTCGGCCTCAACCCCAGGCCGGAGGGCAAGCAGATCCGCGTTCCTGTGCCCCCCCTCTCCGGCGAGCGGCGCAGGCAACTGGCCGGACAGGTCAAGTCGATGGGCGAAGCGGCGAAAGTCGCCATCCGCAACGCACGCCGCGACGCCAACAAGCACGTCGACCAGGCCGAGAAGGACAAGGCCTCAGGCCTCTCCGAGGACGCAGCCAAGGACATGAAAAACGAAATCCAGGAACTCACGAAAAAGTATGAGTCGACCGTTGACTCACTCGTCGAGCAGAAGTCGCGCGAGATCAGCGAGGTCTGATCACTGCCCTGCCTCCACCGGGGCATCGCGCCCCGCCGCATCGCGCACAGCGACTACGGACGACCTGCATCCACGCCCGTGCGCTCGCTTGGCGGGCTGAAGACATCCAGCACGATCGACTCCTCCAGCGCTTCGCCTTCGTGCGGCACGTCGGGCGGCAGGTGCAGCACGTCGCCCGGCCCGAGCACCAGCACTTCGCACGAGCCGTCCGGTTTCGGCAGCGTGAATCTCATCCGGCCCGACACGATCAACGCAAACTGCTCATTCGGATGCCGGTGCATCGGTACAACGAAACCCTTGCGCAGCGTAACGTGCGAGATCATGCAGTGCTCGCCGATCAACCGCCGGCGCTCGATGAGCGGCGAGGGTCGGTCAACAGCGAGATCCTCCCATCGATGAGCGGAAGCGGCTCGCGTCATGAGTCTCTCCAGGCGAGGGCCGGGGCACGGACTGTCCGAGTGTACCGGAAAGCGGTGCCGGCACGGATCGGGCAGGCAACCTGACTTGACGCCTCGCGGCCGGCGCCGGTCAGCCCTTGAGCGACGCCATGTCGATCACGAAACGGTACTTCACGTCGCTGCGCAGCATCCGCTCGTACGCCTCGTTGATCTGCTGCATCCGGATGATCTCGATGTCGCAGAGGATGTTGCGGCTGCCGCAGAAGTCGAGCATCTCCTGCGTCTCCCTGATGCCGCCGATGAGCGAGCCGGAGAGATGGCGCCTCGGCATCAGCAGGCTGAAAACATTGACCGGCTGCGGACTCGGCGGCGCGCCGACCATCACCATCGTCCCATCGAGTTTGAGCAGCGAGAGATACGCATTCACGTCGTGGTCCGCCGAGACGGTGTCGAGGATCATGTCAAACGTCCCCGCCCGCTTCGCCATCGCCTCCGCATCCTTCGAGATCACGACTTCATGCGCGCCGAGCCGCTTGCCGTCGGCGATCTTGCTCTCGGACGTGGTGAAGAGAATGGTGCGGGCGCCGAAGGCGCTGGCGAACTTGACGCCCATGTGCCCGAGGCCGCCCAGGCCGACGATGCCGACCGTCTTGCCTTCGCCCGCGCCCCATTTACGCAGCGGCGAGTACGTCGTGATGCCGGCGCAGAGCAGCGGGGCCGCGCGGGCCGGATCGAGGTTGCCCGGCACCTTGAGGGTGAATGCCTCATCGCAGACGATGCGCTCGCTGTAGCCGCCGTAGGTCAGGCCGCCGCTGTGCTTGTCTTCGCCGTTGTAGGTGAACACGGGAACGTTGAGGCAGAACTGTTCAAGGTTCTGCCGGCAACTCGAACAGGTGCGGCAGGAATCAACAAGGCAGCCGACCGCGGCGAGGTCGCCGGGGCGGAACCGCTCCACTTCGCCGCCGACGCGCGTAACGCGGCCGACGATCTCGTGCCCCGGCACGACGGGATAGGTCGTCATCCCCCATTCGTTGCGGGCAAAGTGCAGATCGCTGTGGCACACGCCGCAGAAGAGGATGTCGATCTCGACGTCTTTCGGAAGCGGCGCACGCCGCTCAATCGCAAACGGGCCGAGGGGCGCGGTCGCGGATTGTGCGGCGAAGGCTCTGGTGAGCATGGGGGTTCCCCTTCCTCAGGCGATGCATGGTGCTCACGGCAATCAATGCTCGCGGCGGATCAGGGGAGGATAGCGCGGTGTTTGTTCCACTCCGCGCGCTCGCTCGATCCGGCCGGAAGGTGGATCGCCGCTGAGCGAAGCCCAGCGGAGCGAATGCGCCGCGCCGGGCGGGCGATGGCTCGTTGTCGAGCCAATGCGCGGTCCACACCGTAGTAGTGCGTTTCGCAGAGCCTCAACGCATCCGACGCGATCGTGATTGGGGCGTCAGGAGCTGTCACGGAACGTCAAGTATCACATCTTATCGGGGGAAAGCAAGCCGACGATGCAGATTACTGCCTTCTCGCAGAAAAAGAGCAAGAGACCGCGCCAAGAACGCCTTCCAGGGGGTTGGTGGGCATGATGGAGTGAAACGGCAGGCACACCAACCGGCGATTTGAGGCTTCGCGAGTAGGCCGGGTAGAGACCTCATGCTGGGGTGCGACAGGCAGTTGGGGGGCATGGCCCCGGTGGCGTGTTCGGGATCTTCGCTCTCGAACAATGCGGCGCGATTGGTCAACGCGTCACGTCGCAACCTGCCCCACGCGCTTGACTACCTCCGGCGTCGCCGGGGCGGCGTCGAGCCATTCGCGCACGGTGCGCGAGATGGATGCGGCGTCGAGGCCGACTTCGGCCAACTGCTTGGCCCGGCTGTCCTGGTAGATCCAGCGCTCGGGGATGCCGAGGGACCTGATCCCGCCCGTGGGCAGGCCGGCTTCGTGGCAGGCGTCGAGCACGCACGAGCCGAAGCCGCTGGTGAGGCCGTGGTCTTCGATCGTGAGGATCGGCACGCCGCGCGTGATGAGGTCGCGCAGCAGCGCGACATCAACGGGCTTGGCGAAGCGGGCGTCGTAGACGTTGATGCGGTAGTCGCCGTTGAGCAGGTCGGCGGCGTCGAGGGCGTTGATGGCCATCGTGCCGTAGGCGAAGAGGGCGACGTCGGGCCTGTCTTCGGTGCGCAGCGCGCGTGCCTTGCCGATCTCGAAGGGCGGACACGCCTCATCGACCAGGCGTTCGCTCACGCTGTCGCGCGGGTAGCGGATGGCGCTGACGCCCGCGTCGTAGGTGCGCATGAACTCGAGGCCGGCGCGGAGGCTTGGCTCATCCATCGCGGCCAGCAGGCACGCCTGCGGGAAGACGCGGAGAATGCTGATGTCGCAGAAGCCGTGATGCACCGCCCCGTCGCCGCCGACGAGCCCGGCGCGGTCGAGGCACAGGCGCACCGGCAGGCCCTGGAGCGAAACTTCCTGGAAGACCTGATCGAAGGCGCGCTGGAGAAAAGTCGAGTAGACGGCGAAGAAGGGCTTAAGGCCCGTCTTGGCGAGGCCGGCCATCATGTCCATCGCATGGCTTTCGCAGATGCCCGTGTCCCATGAGCGGTCGGGGAACTTCGGCAGCACCTTGACGACGCCGGTGCCGTCGGGCATGGCGGCTGTGGCGCAGACGATCTTCTCATCGCGCTCCATAAGGTCGCACATCGCGTCGCCGAAGGCGCTGGTGAAGGAACGTCCGCTGGACTTGAGTTCGACGCGGCAGCCCTGCACGACGAATGGCTTGGGCGAGTGGAAGGTCGTCGCGTCTCCTTCGCAGTGCTCGTAGCCCTTGCCCTTGATGGTGTGGACGTGCAGGACCATGGGTCGGTCGAAGTCGCGCACCTCGATGAGCATGGCGATGAGCGAGCGCAGGTCGTGGCCGTCCACGGGTCCGACCGTGAGCAGCCCGAACTTCTCGAACCACGCGTCCTCGGCGATGGCGGCCTTCATCATCTCGCCGGCGCGGTGGTACATCTCGCCGATGATCGACCCGCCGGGAAGGTAGGAGACCACGTCCTTGGCCGCCCGCTTCATCTGGCGATAGGTGCGGCTGGTGCGGACGCGGTCGAGGTAGGCGGCGACGGCGCCCTGAGGCTTGGCGATGCTCATGCCGTTGTCATTGAGAACGACGAGGAACTGGCGCTTGAGGGTGCCGGCGTTGTTGAGTCCTTCCATGGCCACGCCGTTGACGATGGAGGCGTCGCCGATGAGGGTGACGACGCGGCGGCCCTTCGGGTTGGTCTCAGGGTCAAAGGCTTCGCCGTTGATCGTGTCGCCCCGGGCCATGCCCACGGCCGTGGGAATGCCCGTGCCGGCGTGGCCGACGGAGAAGAGGTCAAAAGCGCTCTCGCGCGGCTCGGGGAAGCCGGCCATGCCCTCGCGCGTGCGCAGTTTGCCCAGAAGCGGCAGGCGGCCGGTGAGAAGTTTGTGCGGGTAGCACTGGTGGCCCACGTCAAAGAGGAGGCGGTCGTAGGCAAAGTCAAAGACGTAGTGGAGAGCGATCGTCAGTTCGACGACGCCGAGATTGGGCGCAAGGTGTCCGCCGGTCTTGCTCACCTGGTCGTAGATCGTCTGACGCACCTCGGCCGCGAGGGCTTCGAGTTGCTCGATGCTCAGGCGGCGAAGGTCGGCGGGGGAGTGGATCGTCGGGAGGAGGAGTGTGTTCATCAGCGCTCTCGCTAATGTGGTTGCGGCGGTGAATCGGGTATTGTACACGGCTGGCGCGGCCGTAACCCGTGGCCTGCCGAGTGCTCATCGGCGAGCGGGCGTCGGAGGGATGAAAGCGTTGAAGCGGTCGGCTGCCCTACTCCGAACATTCAGGTGAACTTGTCTGGAAACACAGTGACGTGGATGCACATGTCCTGTTAGCATTGCACGATTCCCAGATTGTCCCATCTTCACTGCTTTACTGCAGCAGCGCACGCGTTATCATTCCGCTCTGGTGCTCGCTCACGTCCCTTGGGCGATCATGGCTGCCTCGGCGGGTCATTCCTCGATCGAATGCGAATGTGGCTTGCTCGCCGATTGGCAATGCGGTGTGGCGCACTCGGACCTCAGTATGGATCGTACAGCATGCGCACCCCGATGGGCCGCGCGTTGTCTGTGGTTGTTGTCGCGCCTGTGCGCGTGGCACAGGTGAGGGGAAAGTCTGAACACATGAAGGAGAGTGAAATGAACAGGAGATTGGGAGTTCTGGGCTCGGCGGCACTCGCTGCCGTCATCATGCTGTCGTCTTCGGCGATGGCGGGACAGGGCGGAAACGTGCCCCGCGTCTTCGTGGAAGAGCCGGGCGTGCTCGAGTTCTCGGATCAGATGATCGCGCGTCCGGTGCAGGGCGATGCCGCCCGCCGCGACATGGCGATTGCACATCTCCAGCAGCGCTACGAGATCCGCTTTGTTGAGCGTCTCGTCGATCATCACGTCTTCCGGCTGCCCCAGGGGGCGGACGTGAACGACGTGGCGCAGGGGCTGATGAACACGGGCCTTTACGAGTTTGTCGAACCGGACTGGATCTGCTACCCGATGTACACGCCCAACGACACCCGCTTCGGTGAACTCTGGAACATGGCGAAAATCCAGGCGACGACGGCGTGGAACTACAACACGGGATTCAGCGGCATCACCGTGGGCATCTGCGACACGGGTCTGCGCACAAGCCATCTCGACCTGCCGCCCCTGCGGAAACTCGGCTACAACGCCGTCGATCAACTCTGGGAGAACAACGGCGGGAACATCGGCGACATCCACGGCCACGGCACCCACGTGACGGGCACGGCAGCCGCGGCCGGCAACAACGCCCGCGGCGTCTGCGGAGTCGGCTGGGAGTACGCCCACCGCATCCTCAAGGTCAGCAACCTGTCGGGCGGCGGATCCAACATCACCACGCTCAACCACGCCGCCCTCACCTCCGCCGAGCAGGGCGACAAGGCCATCAACACCTCCTACAGCGGCGTCAACAACGACTCCGTCCGCACCACCGCCACCGCCATCAAGGCCCTCGGCGGCCTCTCGTTCTGGGCGGCCGGCAACAGCAACCAGAACATGTCCTCCCCTCACCGCGACGCGGACGATGTCATGGTTGTCGGCTCGACGGATGAGAACGACGCGAAGTCGAGTTTCTCGAACTACGGCCTGTACGTCGATCTCTTCGCGCCGGGCAGCAACATCCTCTCGCTCTCCAACGCGGGCGACAATGAGTACACGACGATGAGCGGCACGAGCATGGCCAGCCCGTGCGCGACGGGACTCGCGGCGCTGATCTGGTCGCAGAATCCCAGTTTCACCCCCAGCGAGGTCGAGGCGCTGATGAAGGCGACCTGCGACAACGTCGGCAACTCCAACACCTTCGGCTACGGGCGCATCAACGCCGCCAAGGCGATGCAGGCCACCGGACGCAAGAGCGTGGGTACAACCTGGGCCGGCGGAAACGGACAGAACGGCGCCATGTTCGACGTCACCTGCCTCAATGCCAACGGCATCAACCTCACCGCCTTTGACTTCAACAACATCACCCCGGGCGCGACCAACATCGAAATCTGGTACGTCACGGACAAGACCACCTACGTCGGCAAGGAGAACAACCAGGCACTCTGGACGCTGCTTGGCACTCAGACCGGCCTCGCGCCGGCGCCCGAGGGCTACCCCACACCCATCAACATCGGCGGCCTGACGCTCGCTCAGGGGCAGACCTGCGGCATCTACGTCACCCGCACGGACGGAGGGATCATACGCTACACCAACGGCCCGACGCGCGCCTACGAGAACCCCGACCTCCGCATCGAGAACCGCGGCGTGGGCAAGGCCTATCCCTTCGGCTCGACCTTTGCCAACCGCGTCTGGAACGGGTCGGTCCATTACAGACCCTATCGCGGCGGCATCCTGCCGACTACTTCGCACGCCGCCTACAACTTCATCCCCTTCGGCAGCGCCCAGACCTGCACGCAGCACCAGGTCTTCAACCGCAACCTCTTCAGCGGGCCGGTCATCATGGAGTCGATCGGCTTCGCCCCCAATACAGGCGACATCGGCGACACGCATGTCGGCAATGTCACCATCCGCATGGGATACACGAACAAGATCCCGGGGGCGGAAACCGGCGCCGGCGGCCTTGACGCCGTCCTTGCCAACAACCCCAGCGGCGCGATGACCACCATGTTCACCGGAACCGGCGTGCGCCGCACGATCATGACCAACGGCACGATCGAGCACAGCATGTTCTTTGACTTCGGGAACAACTCGTTCACCTACAACCCGGCGAACGGCAACCTCCTCGTCGAGATCGTTTCCGTCAACAGCGGGTCCGAGGACACCAGCGTCTCCCGTTCGACCGGAAGCAGCGAGTCTTCTCGCGCCTACAACTCCGACCGCTTCGGGAATGCGAACTCACCCACGACGGCGACTCGCATGGACCTCGGCTGGAGGCCGACCACCATCGGACCCTTCACCATCGGAATCGCGGGACCGTGCCCCGGCACCGTCCGCATCTCCTGGTCCAACGCGACGCCCAACGCGACGCTCGCCCTCATCTTCGCCTCGAACACGGGATCGTTCCGGATTCCCTTCGGGCCGTGCGAAGGCACGATCCTCGGACTGGGCAACCGCAACATCCAGCTCGTGAACACGTTCCCGTCCGGCTCCAACGGGGCAGGAACGGTCAATGGCAACGCGGGCGCTTTCGCTTGCGGCGGCTTCATCCAGATGCACGAGATTCCTTCGTGCATCATCAGCAACGTCGTCCAGGTGCCCAACTGATCGCGATCAGTCGCGACTCAGGTCAGCAGGAACACAGCCCACCCCGCCTTCGGGGTGGGCTGTTTCATTTCTGCCTGTGTCGTCGATGCGCTCGATCAGGCGCGTGCGTCGCGCCGCCGTCGCGTGCTCACGGCCAGCGCGCCGCTCAGGAGCATGGCGAGGCTCGCCGGCGCCGGGACTTCGGTGATGCGGAGTGAGAAGGCGTCGCCGTAGTGCCCGTGGAACTCGACGCCGGAGGCGTCGTCGAAGACGTTTTCCGTTGCGGTGATGCGGTAGACGAGGAAGTCGGCCGCAACGGGGATGAGCATCGAGGCCGTCGCGATCTCCCAGGTGCGGGTGTCGCCGTCGGTGTAGGCGAAGCCCTCTACGAGCGCCATTTCGCTCTGCTTCCACATGCCGGGAAAGTCGCCCGGCGAGCCGGCATAGGCGCTGAGCACGATCGAGAACTGCGTGTCGATGTTCGGATCTTCGCCGCCGACGCGGTTGAACCAGCCTTCGGCCGTGGCGAGGGCGCGGCCGGAGTCGATGAGGCCCCGGTACGCACTGATGTCGATGATCTGCCAGAGTTCCGATCCGATGATGCCGCCCCTGGGACCGCGGGGCGTGGAGTACATGAAGTGGACCATCTGCGAGCCTTCAAAGGGCACGATTCCCTCGCGGGCGGTAACGATCTCGACCACGTCGCCGGACCACAGGGCGTACTCGGTGGGCAGTTGCAGGGCGGTGGCGTTGCTGATCTCGAATCCGCCGTCGTTGACGATGTCGGCCCGGGCGGACGCCGGGGCGAGGCTGATGGATGTTCCGAGCCCGATGAGCGCAACGATGCCCTTGCTGTTCATTTCACTTCTCCCTGCTCCAGTCTTGAGTTGTTCAACCGGGCGGCGCGTTGGACCCTGTGCGAGGATCGTGCTTTGCCGCTCACTACAAACTTACACCACAGCGAGGCCGTGTCCAGCAAAGCAGTGATTCAGAGCGCCCCACGCGACGGCCCAGCCGGTGCGGCTTGCGCGTCTTGACGCGCCGGCCCGTTTGCACATCTTCAGGACCGGACGCCGGACCTGCGATGCCCTCGCCTCAGGCCAAAACCGGCACGGTCCCGCGTGATACGCCGATGAGTTACCGGTCCACAACGGGCACTCCAGAAGAAAGGACGAATCATGGCCTCGACATCCACTCCGATGGTCCTATAACTACATGCCGACGAATGCGGCCAAGCCGCGGGGAGGCGCTGGATGACCCTCACCCGAATATCGCTTCTCGCCTTCATCTGCGTCTCGCTGCTGGCGCACGCGTCGGCCGTGGCGCCGCCGACCCTTACGGCCAGGGAGGTCGACGACGGCTATGTCTGGCTCACCGTCGGCGATCCGGGCAACCGCGCGTTCGGGGGATTGGAGGGCGGCCCCGTCTTGATGCTGACATGGAAGCAGTTCGCCGGGCGCGGCAGCGTGCCTTACCACTACCAAGTGACCGAGACGGAAGTACTCGTCTGGCAGTATCTCGAGTTTGTTGAGGCGTACTGGCCCAATTACGACGGCGATCCTCGCTCGATCGACCTGACGGGAGATTTCATCTTCGGTGAGCGGCGAGGCAACGGATATGTGTACGAGATCATCCCCGGCTGGGACGACGTGCCGACGAACATGTCACTGCGGAATGCCGCGAGGTTCTGCAACTGGATGCACAATGGCAAGGTGAACCAGGAATGGGCGTTTCTCGGCGGCGCGTACGATGCGACCACTTTCACAAGGAATGAGGACGGATCGTTCAACGACAAGTATGTGCGATCTCCCGATGCGCAGTACTGGATCCCGAATCTCGATGAATGGCTCAAGGCTGTGTACTACGATCCGGATCGTTTCGCGCCGGGACTGGGCGGCTGGTGGCGCTATCCGGGAAGTGCGGATGAGCGGTTGGTCGTCGCGCTTCCCTCCGAAGGCGGTGAGACGAATGGAAGCCTCTGGAACTGGTATGAGAATCGGTTGTTGCCTGCGGGCATGTATCCTCATGTTCGGACCCCGAGGGGCCTGCTCGACGCCTCCGGAGGCTTCGCCGAACTCACTGAGGACGGATATGGAATGGGATCATCGTTCTTCGACAACAATCCTGAGATGGTCTGGCTCAACGATCTTGCCGGGATCTTCAGTCACGACGCTCGGGTGTTTCCAGACAAGGTGGCAGGTTCGGGCCTGCGGTCGGTCAAGCCTCACCGGCCAGTCACTCATCCAGATCGTCGCTGACATTAGGCCCTGTCTGAAAACCCATTGATCTGCCGATGATATGTGTGGGCGGCATGGAGGCCGCTGAGTTTGACATGGAGGTCACTGCACATGAAACGCCACGAGCTCACGGATGAGCAGTGGGATCTGA
>CAADHA010000062.1 GCA_900696685.1 uncultured Planctomycetota bacterium | reverse complement strand
GCCGCGGTAGTCGTAGGCGAGTCCGCCGATGCCGCGGCCCATGTTGGCGATGAGCGTGGCGGCGCCGGTTGAGGTGTTCAGACGGTAGAAACTGGTTCCTTGTGAAAACTGCGTCGCGTAGAGCGTGTTTGTCGAGGTGTCGAACGCCAGCCCGAACATGTCGATCACGTTGTGCGGGCCGACCAGCGTGGCGGCTCCGGTGTTGAGGTTGACTCGATACAACGAGTTGTTGTTGCGTCCGGGAACCGCGTACATCGTCTGCGACCCGGGGTCGTAGGCCAGGCCGCCGAACGCAAAGGGCGTGCCGAGCCGGCCGACATCCGTGAATGTCAGCGTATCCAGATCGATCTTCACCAGGACATCGTCCGATTCTCGCACGGTGTAAAGCGTGCCCCCGGCCAGCGCGGCCGGGCTTGAGATGAGCAGGACGCCTGCGAGCAGAACTGACTGTCGTAACATGGGATTCTCCTCCTCGAATGGGTGGACCACAGCCGGATGCGGCGTCCACGGTGCATCACCATGCGCCCCGTCGCACCCGCTATAGCATACACGATCGTCCGGGGCTTGCGCAAGCGCCGACGGACCGATTTCGCAGAAAAAGGTGCCTTCCTTCGATCGCGCCGGGTTGGCTCAACCGCCCGGAATCGAGGCCGGGGCGGCTCGGACGCCGGACAAGCCGTTCACGAGGCGCTCAGGTCGATGGCGAATCCGTATTCGCGCGAGTTGTTGGAATCCTCGATGTCGCGCTCGCCGCTGCGCGCGAAACCCATCGATTCATACAGCGAGTGGGCGGCGGTGAGGCGCGTATCGGACCAGAGAATGAACCGTCGGCAGCCTCGGGCGCGGGCGTAGCGCATCGCCAGCGTCGTCAACAGGCGTCCCAGCCCGCCGCGCCGGCTCGCCTTGCGGACGTAGAGGCTCTTGAGTTCGCCCGTGCCGGGCGGCGCAAAGTCGAGGTGGACCGCGGCCGTGGCGATGAGCGTTTCGTTCATGTCGCGCACCACCCAGAACTCTCCCCCGCCGGCGCGGAAGTAACCGCCGGGATCGAGCAGGTGCTTCTCGATCTCGTCCTCCAGGTTGAGCGTCATGCCGTATTCGCGATAAACCTCGCCGATGAGATCGTGGACGTCGGGCAGGTCGTCATCCGCAACGGGGCGGATCGAGCAGTCGGTGACCATGAGATGCGTCATGTCCGATCGTAGGTACTCGATGAGGGTCCGCCACCGCACGCTCGTTTAGCCGCGACGCGAAGGCTCTGCGAAGGGGAGCGCGCCGCCGGCCCCGTGCATACGATGCGCCCCGGGAAAGGTGATCTCCCTTGGCGCGTCTGCACGAATATCAGGGCAAGCGGCTGCTGCGCGAGGCGGCGCTGAACGTTCCGCGCGGCGCTGTCGCATCGAGCGCCGACGAAGCCCGGGTGATCGCCCGCGATCTCGCGTGTCCGGTCGTGATCAAGATCCAGGCGTGGACCACGGGGCGCAAGGCGATGGGGGGGGTTGCCTTCGCTTCGACTCCCGGTGAGGCCGCCTCGGCCGCAGCGCGCCTGCTCACCATGAAAGTCGGCGCGTTCCCCGTCGAGCAGGTGCTCGTCGAGGAGCAGTTGCCCATCGAGCACGAGGTCTTCGTCTCGCTGAGCATCGATGACGCCGCGCGCCGACCGGTTCTGCTGCTGGGCGTCGCGGGCGGAACCGGCATCGAGCAGCGGGCCGAGCAGGTCGTGCGCCTTCCGGTCGGCATCGACGGCACGCTCGATCGCGCGGCAGTCCTTTCGCGCCTCGCCGCTTCGCGGATCCCTTCAACTCTCCATGCGACCCTCGCCGACGCCGTCGCGAAGATCGCCTTGCTCGCCCGCCGAATCGAGGCCCGCTCACTCGAAGTGAATCCGCTCGTCACGACCCGGGACGGCCGCGTGATGGCCGCCGATTGCCGCATGACGATCGACGACTATGCCGTCTTCCGGCACGCCGACCTCGGCATCGACATCGCGCGCGAACTCGATCATCCGCCGACGCCGCTGGAGCGCATCGCCTACGCGATCGAACAGGCGGACCATCGCGGCACGTTCTACTTCGCGCAACTGCCCGTCGAGGCCGGCAAGCCTCTCATCGGCTTCCACGGCGCCGGTGGGGGCGGGTCGATGATGTCGATGGACGCGATTACCGCCGCGGGCTTCGCCATCGCCAACTTCACCGACACCTCGGGCAATCCTTCCGTCGCCAAGGTCTATCGCGCCGCGCGCATCATCCTCGCCCAGCCGGGAATCGTCGGGTACTTCGGCTCGGGCAGCGGCGTCGCCAGCCAGGAGCAGTTCCACTCCGCCTATGGGCTGGCCAAGGCGTTCATCGAGATGAACCTCGCCATTCCCGCCGTGATCCGCCTCGGCGGCAACAGCGAGGATCGCGCCGTCGAGATTCTCGAAGACGCCTGCCGCAATCTTCCCGCGCCCGTGCGGGGCTTCAAGAAGGACGATACGCCGGCGGCGTGTGCAGCCGTCTTCAGCGAACTTGTGGCCAAGTGCGGCGCCAGGGCGGCGACGATGCAGCGCCGCGTGCCGGAGTATGTCGGCACGCCCGCGTCATATTCATTCCCGATCACCGGCGGCCGGGTGTGGATCGACCACAGCGCCTGCGACGCCGCGACGACGCAACTCGTCATTCAACACAGCGCCGGCCTGCTGGGCGAGCAGGGGGGCCGGCCTGTTCTCGCCGTCAGTGAAGAAGAGGTCGCCGGCAAGGACAGCGAACTCATCGCCTGCGAAATCGAGTGCCGCCGCGCGGGCGCGCCCGTCCTCTTCGTCAACCTTCCAATCCCGGGACTGGATGAACTTCAATGAGTCTCATCCATTCCCCGACTCCGTGTGTCTTCCTCGGTGTTCTCTGTGCCTCTGTGGTTTGATTTCATGGCCATCATCATCGACGAGAAGAAGTCCGTCATCGTGCAGGGCATCACCGGCCGCGAGGGCCGCGCGCGCACGAAACTCATGAAGGAGTTCGGCACCAATGTCGTCGCCGGCTGCACGCCGGGCAAGGGAGGCGACAGCGTCCTGGAAATTCCCGTCTACGACACGGTCCTCGAAGCGTGCAACTACGCCGAGTCGTACATGGGCGAAGCGATTGACATTTCAGTCATCTTCGTGCCCGCGGCCCTCGTCAAGGCCGCGGCCATCGAGGCGATCGAGGCGGGAGTGAAGATGCTCCTGCTCGTGCCCGATCGCGTGCCCGTCTGGGACGCGATGGAGATCTACGCTGCGGCCCAGGGCAATGGCGCCCGCTTCGTCGGACCCAACACGCTGGGTGTGCTCAGCCCCGGCCGGGCCGTCATCGGAATGATCGGCGGCCGCGCGCAGAGCGCCCGCGAGTGGTTCAAGGTCGGCCACGTCGGCATCATCTCGCGCAGCGGCGGCATGACGTCTTCGTGCGGCTACTACCTCGGCCGCGCCGGCGTCGGCCTCTCGACTCTCGTCCACGTCGGCGGCGACTCCATCCTCGGCCTGCGCATCCCCGAAGTCGCGCTCATGTTCGAGGATGATCCGCAAACGCGCGCCATCGTCATCTTCGGCGAGATCGGCGGCAGCCAGGAAGAACAGCTCGCCCAACTCATCGTTGAGCGGAAAGTAACAAAGCCGGTGATTGCCTACATCGGCGGCGCTGCGGCGAAGGAGGGCACGCGGTTCAGCCACGCCGGCGCCATCATCGAAGGCGGCAAGGGCACGCACGCCGGCAAGGTCAAAGCCCTCCGCGAGGCCGGCGCCACCGTCGTGACCGCCTTCGGCGACCTCCCCGCCGCGACGGTCGAAGTGCTCCGCACAAAGGACATTCCGCTGGCCGGACGATTCACCACAGAAGGCACCGAGGACACAGAGGCGCAGCGGTAGGAGAGTCTGCATGGAGAACTTTCCTCATCGTAAACTGACCGAGCAGATAATCGGCGCGGCGATCGAAGTTCACAAGACACTTGGGCCCGGGTTGCTCGAGTCGGCCTACGAGCAGTGCCTCTGCCACAAACTCGGCCTGCGAGGCCTCTCACTCCTACAGCAGG
Source organism: uncultured Planctomycetota bacterium (assembly GCA_900696685.1). Taxonomy (GTDB): domain Bacteria; phylum Planctomycetota; class Phycisphaerae; order Phycisphaerales; family UBA5793; genus UBA5793. Next base: position 1,996 of record CAADHA010000062.1, on the reverse strand, counting down.
TCCCGATCGGCGTCCGCTACAAGCATTGCGCCGTTCAGTGCGGTTACCGCGCGGACGTCATTGTCGAGAGGGCGGTGCTGCTCGAACTGAAAGCGAGTGAGGAACTTGCCCCGATTCACGAAGCCCAATTGATCACATAATTGAAACTGACTGGACTCAAAGTCGGCCTGCTGCTCAACTTCAACGAAGCCCGACTCCGCGAAGGTCTGCTTCGCCGGGTGCTCAGATAACTTGCATTTCTCTGTTCCCTCTGTGTTCTCTGTGGTGAAAGAACGGATGTCACAAATGACCGATGACCGCACCAACCCCAACGCCTGGACCACGGCGATCACTGAGATCAGGCCCAACCACGTGGCCGTGCGCGGCTATGACATTGCCGAACTCATGGGCCGCGTGAGTTTCGGTCAGGCGGTGTACCTGATACTCCGTGGCGAACTGCCTTCGCCGCCCGTCGGGCGACTCCTGGACGCCATGCTTGTGGCGAGCATCGACCACGGCGCCACGCCGCCTTCCGCCCTCGCCGCGCGCACCGTCGCATCCACGGGCGCGAGCCTGAGCGCTTCAGTCGCCGCAGGAGTGATGAGCATCAACGCCCACCACGGCGGGGCGATCGAAGATTGCGCCCGCAGCCTTGCCGTCGTCGTCAATCTGCACAAGGCCGGCGCCTCCTGGGATGAGGCCGCCGCGCAGATGCTCGAAGCGCTCAGGTCGCGCGGCGAGCGCATGGCCGGCTTCGGGCATCGCTACCACACCGCCGACCCGCGCACGACGCGCCTCTTCGACCTTGCCGCCGAGGCGGGAGTTTCAGGCGACTTCATCGATGCCGCCCGCGCTGTCGAGGCCCGCTTCGCGGCCGCGGGCAAGCCGCTGCCCATCAACGTGGACGGCGCCATCGGCGCGGTCCTCGCTCAACTCGGCTTCGAGTTCGAAGTGATGAACGGCCTGTTCATGATCGCCCGCACGCCCGGCCTCGTCGCCCACGTGCGCGAGGAACAGTCGCGCTGCAGGCCGATGCGCAAGATCGACCCCGTCGCCCACACCTACGATGGTCCGCCGCACCGCTCGCTCAAGTAGCGCCGAACGGTCTGCTGCGCCCGCGAGTCCGCCATGAGCCACGTACCGACGATCCAGACGGCTCGCCTCACGCTTCGCCCCTTCACAGCGGACGATGCGCCGGCCGTCTATGAGTACGCCCGGCACCGCGAAGTCGCGGCCACCACCGCGACGATCCCGCATCCCTATAGCCTCGAAGATGCAGTCGAGTGGCTCGGGCGCGTCACGGAACATGGGGCGAAAGGCGACGTCCACAACTTCGCCATCGTGCTCCGCGCGTCAAGGCGACTCATCGGGGCCATCGACCTGCGGCTCGAACCCGAGAACCGCGCCGCTGATCTCGGCTACGCCATCCACCCCGCGCACTGGAACAAGGGCTATGTCACTGAAGCCGCCCGCGCCGTGGTCGAGCACGGCTTCGAGACGCTCAATCTCAACCGCATTCACGCGCACCACTTCGCCTCCAACCCCGCTTCCGGGCGAATCATGGAAAAAGTGGGCATGAAGTGCGAGGGCACGATGCGCCAGCGCATCTGCAAGTGGGGGGTCATGCACGACACCATCCACTGGGCCATTCTTCGATCCGAGTACGAAGAGAGGAAATCGAGAACATGAACGCGACGACCGCCCGCATCGCCGAGTTGCTTCCTGAGATCATGCGCATCGGCGACACCGCGCTGCGCGACAAGGTCGCCGCGGTGTGGAACGAGGCGGTGAGGACCGGCTGCGGCGGCAAGGGGTGGACCTTCGACGAGTTGCGGGCCGTGAAGTTCACCCTCCTCGCCGGCGAGATTCCCATGACCTTCATCAACCACATCCGCAGTTGCGCGCAGCAGTGCCTCGCCATCGCGGATGTGCTCGAAGGGATGTTTCCGCGCATGATCCCGATTGACCGCGACGTGCTGCTGGCGGGCGCGCTGCTGGCCGACGTGGGCAAGCCGCT
>CAADHA010000061.1 GCA_900696685.1 uncultured Planctomycetota bacterium | reverse complement strand
TCGTGGGGTGCGTTCGCACGATGAGTCTTCGAATCGTGGGGTGCGTCATCCTCGCCTCTCTCTGATCGAGGCCGACATCCTTGCGGGCAAGCACGCGATCGCGCCGCAGGTCGTCTCGCGTCTCGATCGCCCGTTCAAACTCGTCGCCAATTTGCCGTATCAGATTGCCAGCCCGCTCATTTCGACGCTGCTGGTGGAGCATGCGGACGCGACCGCGCCGCGAGGACGCGGCGGCTCGCTTGCGCCCTGCACCGGGCTGTTCATCACGGTGCAGCGCGAGGCGGCCGAGCGCATCCTCAGCGGGCCGCGCAGGAAGGAGTTCGGCGTCCTCGCCGTCCTGTGCCAGACCTTCGCCGAGGTCGAGTTGATCTCGCGCCTCAGCCCCGCCTGCTTCTGGCCGGCGCCGAAAGTGGAGAGCGCAATGATCGCACTGCGGCCGCGGCCGAGTCCGGAGATCGCCGACCGCCGCGCCTTTGCCGCGTTCCTTCACACCCTCTTCCGCAGCCGGCGCAAGCAGTTGGGGAGCATCTTTGGCCGTGACCGCGACTGGCCTGCGGGCATCCAACTCACTCAAAGGCCGGAGGAGCTGTCCGTGGGGCAGATCAGCCGGCTCTATCTGGCCGGCTTCGGGGAGTCCACTCCGATCGTGTGAAGAACATGCAAATCCCTTCGCTCATGCGGCGCTTTTCTGGACCTGCGGCCGCCGGCTTCACTACCATCTGCTAAGCAAGGCAATCTGCGGGATGCTCCGCGAACGGCACATCGCGATCCGCAATCCCGGTGGGAGGATTCAAACATGGCATCGAAGGGGAATCGCAACACTTCGTCGTCAACGGCCACGGCGGAGAAGAAGAGAGGGTCCGCCCGCTCCGTCGCGCCTCACAAGCCCGTCAGCGTCGCCGCGCCCGAGCCGCCGGTCCGAGCGCGCGAGGTCACGCACGAGATGATCGCCGCCCGCGCCTACGAACTCTGGAAGATGCGCGGCGGTGATGCGGATCAGAACTGGCTCGAGGCTGAGCAGTTGCTGCGCAACGGGATGTAGGTCGGCGCGCGCCGCGGCACATCAGCGTGCTGCACACCGGGGCCAGTTCGCTCCGCGTCCTTGGGAATGATCGATTCCCGACACCGGGCCTCACGACCTGAGGCGGGCGCCGACCTTGCTGCGCGTGCGGGCGACGGCCGAACTCGCACGCGGCCGGGGCAAGGCGTTGACTTTGACGGCCGCCGCTAGGCCTCCGAGATGCCGACGCATCCACACTCCCGTGTGGCTTGCGTCGACGCGCATCAGGTCCTCCGGCGTGCCGGCCGCGACGATGCGCCCGCCCGCCTCGCCTCCCTCGGGACCGAGGTCGATGATCCAGTCGGCGCACTTCACCACGTCGAGATTGTGCTCGATCACCACGAGCGTGTTGCCCTGGTCGGCGAGGCGATTGAGCACCGCGAGCAGTTTCCTGATGTCGGCAAAGTGCAGACCCGTGGTCGGCTCGTCGAGGACGTAGAGCGTGTGCTGGCTCTGGCCGTGCAGCGTCGAGCCTTTGCCCAGTTCGGTCGCGAGTTTGATGCGCTGCGCCTCGCCGCCGCTGAGCGTCGTTGAAGGCTGGCCGATCTGGATGTAGTCCAGCCCCACGTCGTGCAGGCACTCGAGCATGCGCAGGATCGTCGGGTGCGCCTCGAAGAACGCGACGCCTTCCTCGACGGTCATGGCGAGCACCTCAGCGATGCTCTTGCCTTTGTAGGTGATTTCGAGCGTCTCGCGGTTGTAGCGGGTGCCGCGGCAGGCTTCGCATTCGACATACACATCCGGGAGGAAGTGCATTTCGATCTTCTTGGTGCCCTGTCCCTGGCAGACCTCGCAGCGTCCGCCCTTGACGTTGAAACTGAACCGCCCCGGCTGGTAGCCGCGAACCCGCGCCTCCTTGGTCTTCGTGTAGAGTTTGCGGATGTCGTCGAAGAAACCGGTGTAGGTTGCGGGGTTGCTCCGCGGGGTGCGGCCGATGGGGGACTGGTCCACGTCGATGATGCGGTCGATGCGGCTGAGGCCGGTGATGCGCTTGTGCTCGCCGGGCCTCTCGCGGCCGAGGTTGAGGTGGCGCTTCACGGCCTTGAGCAGCACTTCGTTGACGAGCGTGGACTTGCCCGACCCGCTCACGCCCGTGACGCAGATGATCCCTCCAAGGGGAAAGTTCACGTCGATCTGCTTGAGGTTGTTGGCCGAGGCTCCTTTGACCGTGATGGCCCGACTTTCCGAGAGCGGGCGGCGCTTCCCGGGCATTTCGATCCGTTCGCGGCCGCAGAGGAACTTTCCGGTGATCGACTCCTTTGACGCGATGATCTCCTCGACATTGCCCTGCGCCACGACGCGCCCGCCGTGTACGCCGGGCCCGGGTCCGAGATCGACGATGTGGTCGGCCGCGCGCATCATGTCTTCATCGTGCTCGACGACGATGACGGTGTTGCCGATGTCGCTCAGGTGCCGCAGCGTGCCGATGAGTCGCTCGTTGTCGCGCTGGTGCAGGCCGATGGTCGGCTCGTCGAGGACATAGCACACGCCCACCAGACCCGTGCCCACCTGCGTGGCGAGGCGGATACGCTGCGCTTCGCCCCCCGAGAGCGTGCCGGTTCGCCGGCTCAGGTTGAGATAGCCCAGCCCGACGCTGCGCAGAAACCCGAGGCGGGCGAGAATCTCCTTGAGAATCGGCTTCGCAATCGACTGCTGCTCGCCGGTGAGCGCGAGGCCGGCCACGAACTCGTCCGCCTGCTCGACGGTCATCTCGGCGAGCGACGCAATATTGACGCGCCGGTGGCCCGGCCCTGAGAGGAAGACGTGCAGCGCCTCGGGGCGCAGCCTCCGCCCTCCGCACGCCGGGCAGGGCGTCTGGCTCAGGAGCATGCTCAGGCGCTCCTTCACCCGCTCGTTCTGCGTGTTGGCGAAGCGCTCCTTGAGGATCGGGATGACGCCGGGGAAGTGATTCGCGCTGCCGCGGCCGCGCTTCTTCTCGCCCGTGCCGTCAAGCAGGATGGATCGATGCTCGCGCGGCAGGGCGTTGAAGGGGGTGTGCAGGTCGATGCCGAACTTCCTGCACGCCCGGCGGATGACCGCGGCGAACCACGATCGATAGGCGTGGCCGATGCGCGCGAAGGCGCTGATTGCACCCTCGTCGATCGTCAGTGATGGATCTTCGACGACGAGGTCGAGATCGAACTCCTGAATGGTGCCGAGGCCGCCGCACGTGCTGCACGCGCCGAAGGGCGAGTTGAAGCTGAACAGGCGCGGCTCGAGTTCCGGCAGGCTGCACTCCGGATGCGCCGGGCAGGCGAAGTGCTCGCTGAACAACTGGTCCGACCAGGCCTCGGCGGCCCCTTCGGGCTGGTGCTGCTGCACAGATACGACGAGCAGCCCGTCGCCCAGACGCAATCCCGTTTCAACCGAGTCCGCCATGCGCCCGCGCCCGTCCATCCGAACGATGACGCGGTCGATCACCGCCTCGATGTTGTGCTGCTCGTAACGGCCGAGGTTGAGGGGATTCTCGCCCGGCTCCTTGAGCGCCTCGCGCAGGTCGATGATCGCGCCATTCACGCGGGCGCGGACGAAGCCCTGCTGCTGAAGCGATTCGAGCACGTCGCGGTGGTGCCCCTTCTTGCCGCGCACCAGCGGGGCGAGGAGCATGAGCCGCGTCCCCTCCGGCATCGCCATGATTGCATCGACGATCTGCGTCGCGCTCGACCGCTCGATGACGCGATCGCAGACCGTCCCCGCGCCGTCGGCGCCGTGCCAGCAGCGCGGCGTGCCGCAGCGGGCAAAGAGCAGGCGCAGGTAGTCATAAATCTCGGTCGTCGTGGCGACGGTCGAGCGCGGGTTGTGCCCGCCGGCGCGCTGCTCGATCGCGATCGTCGGCGGCAGGCCCTCGATCGTCTCCACGTTGGGCTTCTGGAGTTGATCGAGAAACTGGCGCGCGTAGGCCGAGAGCGACTCCATGTATTTGCGCTGACCCTCGGCGAAGATCGTATCAAATGCGAGCGACGACTTGCCTGAGCCTGACAAGCCGGTGACAACGATGAGTTGATCGCGCGGAATGTCCACGTCGATGCCCTGGAGGTTGTGCTCCCGGGCGCCGCGGATGCGGATCATCGATTGAGGGCTTGGCGCTGCCATGAAATGAGGTGGTTCCGTCGGAATGAAGGCAATGATACGCTGAGCAGGAGCGCCCTCGCCGAGACGCGGGCTGTTCCCAACGATGGCTAGACTTGATCGCGTTCACAATGTTGTAACGTCGTTGGCAATCAGGGAGACTCCCTGCACTCGACGCGCTCCCCTGCGCCGTGCCTCCGGGTCGCGGCCAACCACCAACTGCTCACCATGCGCATTCTGCACATTTCAACCCGTCTGATCCTCGGCGGCTCGCAGGAGAACACTGTTCTCTCCTGTGAAGGGCAGGCGCGCGCCGGGCATGAGGTGCATCTCGCCTTCGGGCCGATCTACGGGCCGGAGGGGTCGCTGCTTGATCGCGTCGAGCACTTTCGCGCGCCCGACGGGCAGCGCATCACAACGCACATCCTGTCCCACATGGTGCGCGAACTGGCGCCCGTCAAGGATTGCAAGGCTTACGGTGAGTGCCGACGGCTCATCGCCCGACTCGACCCCGACATCGTTCACACGCATTCGTCCAAGGCAGGGATCCTCGGTCGTGCCGCCGGGTGGGCCGAAGGAGGCAGGCTGCACAGGCGCGGCATCGTCCACACCATCCACGGCCTGCCATTCCACCCTTATGAGAAGGGCTGGCGCAATCTCATCTACATCAAGGCCGAGCGCTTCGCCGCGCGACGCAGCCACCACATCATCACCGTCTGCGACGCGATGCGCGACCAGGCGCTCGCCGCGGGCATCGGCACGCCCGACCTCTACACGACCGTCTACAGCGGCATGGAGACGCAGCGATTCCTTGACCCCGGCGTGACGCGCGAGCAGGCGCGACAGCGGCTGAACATCGAGCCGGCCGACTTCATCATCGGCACTGTCGCGCGCCTTGCCGAACTCAAAGGACACGATGACCTCCTCGACGCGATCGGTCCTGTGATGCGAGAGCGGCGGCAGTGGAAGATGCTCTGGGTCGGCGACGGGTGGTGGCGTGAGCGCCTGCTGGGCCGCGTGCGCGAACTCGGCCTCGAGAACCAGGTCATCACGACGGGCCTGGTCGCGCCGGAGCAGGTCGCCGAACTGATGCGGGCGATGGATGTGCTGGTGCATCCGAGTTACCGCGAGGGGCTGCCGCGCACGGTTCCGCAGGCGCTGCTCAGCGATGTGCCGGTGGTCGTCTACAACCTCGATGGCGCGCCGGAAGTGTGCATCGAGAGACAGACGGGGCGCCTGATTCCCGCCGGCAACCTCGCGGCGCTGCGCGAAGCGATCGAATGGATGGCGGCTCATCCGACGGAGCGGGCGGCGATGGCCGCCCTCGGCCGCGAGAGGTGCCGCGCACAGTTCAGCCTCGAGAAAATGATCGCCGATCTTCACGCAGTCTACGAACGCATCCTTGCAGAGAGACGCAGCCGCTGAAGCATTGAGCGGGTCAATATCGCCGGCCGCTGCCCCTTGGCGCGGGGGCCGGCGGGCCTTACACTTCTGACATGAACACCACAGCACACGGACCGGCTCGCCGCGGGGCTTCGCTCATCGAGTTGCTCATCGTCGTGGGGGTGATCGTCACCCTGATCGCGATCGTTGGAAGCGTGATCACGGGCAGCGGCGGACCGGCGGGCACGATGGGCGCCAAGGACCGCGCGGAGAGGCAGATCGCACAGATCAACCTCTACACGGTCTACCAGGGCTTCTTCGCCTTTGCTTCCTCCAATGACGGCAAGTACCCCTCGACACGCACCCACAAGGGGCAGATGGACTCGGATACCACGCATCAGGTGTTCGCCCTGCTCATCCAGGACGGATCCCTCGATCCCCGCCAACTCGTGAGCAAGAACGAGATGGACGAATACATCACCGTCGGCTCGTCCTCTCGCTTCGGCGCCAACAACACGAGTTTCGCCCTGCCCGACTACGACGCTGACAACTGGCTGCGCTACCGCCACTGGAACAACTCGTCGGGCTACCAGTTCGTACTGATGTCGGACCGGTGGTACGTAGACCGCGTCGCGCCGGAGTACAACTCGATCAATGCGACGTGGTGGCACGTGCTGTGCAACGACGGCTCCACGAAGATTGTCAACGAGCCCAACCGCCCCGACACGGCGGACCGCCTCTTTGAGCGCGATCCCTCGTTCCGCGACCTCGATGCCCTGATGGTGCACGATTGAGGCCGACTCCGGCTCGCTGCGCGGAGCGGCGGGTGAAACTGTACGGAACTTCAGCACAAGGCCGATGAATGAGGTCGGGCGGCGCTCCGGACCGCCTCCCGGAGGATGACCCGCATGCAAGTGCTCACTGAGGCACCCGCGATCGCCGATCTTGACGCCGCAGTCGAGGCCGGGGAAGGGGCCGAGGCGACGGAAACCTGCCCAGTGGATGACCTGATCGCAGCCCGAGTGGAGGCGGTTCTGCTGACCTCCGACAAGCCGCTCTCCTCTGCGCGCATCGCGGAGGCGATCGCGGCCGCAACGGGTGCTGCGCCGGCGGAGACCCAGGTGGATGAAGCGGTGGCGGCGCTGAATGCAGTCTACGACTCGACAGGCCGGTCCTTTCGCATCGAGCGCATAGCGGGCGGATATCGGGTGATGACGAGACCGCAGTTCGGCGTGGTGGTGTCGGCGAGCGAGAAGGCGCGCGACGCCGGCCGCCTCAGCCAGGCTGCGCTCGAAACGCTCTCCATCGTCGCCTATCGCCAGCCGATCACGCGCAGCGACATCGAGGCGATTCGGGGCGTGGCGTGCGGCGACGTCCTGCGCGGACTGCTCGAACGGCGGCTGGTGCGGATCGTCGGCCGCGCCGAGGAAGTCGGGCGGCCCATGCTCTACGGGACCGGTCGTGAGTTCCTCGAGGCCTTCGGCCTGGCCTCACTCAAGGACCTGCCCGATGCGCGAGAGCTGCGCCAGGCATAGCGAAGCACGCTCGCGCGGGCGCTAGCATCGCGGGCGCGTTGCGCATCGCACGATTCGCTCGAGGACTCGCTCATCGTGGGCGTGGGGGCGCATCCCGCGACTCGCAGTGCCTCGCCGTGGGCGTGACATTCACTGACCTGTATGAAGCAGAACCGCGACGCGATCATCCTCAAGACCGGCGACGAGATCGAGTGCATGCGCCGCGCGGGGCGCGTCGTCGCGGCCGTGCTCGACCGGTGTGAACGGGCGTGCCGGCCGGGCGTCACCACGCGCGAACTAGACGACCTCGCGCACCAGACGTTCACCAGCCTCGGCGCGACAGGGCTCTTCTACGGCTACCCCGACTACCAGCCCGGCATGGGCTATCCCCGCCACACCTGTATCTCCGTCAATGAGGAGATCGTCCACGGCATTCCCGGCGACCGCATTGTCCGCAACGGCGACATCGTGTCCATCGACTGCGGTGTGCGCCTCGACGGGTGGTGCGCCGACAGCGCCCGGACGATACTGGTCGGCGAAGTCAAGCCTGAAGAACGGCGGCTCGTCGAGAGCACGCGCCGCTGCCTTGATGAAGCGATCGCGGCGATCCGGCCCGGCCGGGCCTGGAGCGACATCGGCCGGATGATGGAGCAGATCGCCGTCCTGGAGCGCCTCGGGATCATCCGTGAGTATGTCGGACACGGGATCGGACGCACGATGCACGAGCCGCCGAAGGTCCCCAACTATGCGATCACCGCCGGCGGCCGGGAAGACTTCCTCCTGCGGCCGGGGATGGTCATCGCCGTTGAGCCGATGCTCACGCTCGGCAGGGGACGCACGCTCACGCTGAAGGATGGCTGGACGGTGGTGACCAGGGACCGCCGGCCCGCGGCGCACGAGGAGCACACCGTCGCGGTAACGGCCTGGGGGGCCGATGTTCTGACCCTGGGCTGAGCAGCGCGTGGTCCTGGTGCCGACCGATGACGGATCGGGCGATTCACCCGCTGGTCCGCCCACTCGGGACCGCCCTAGAATCTCATTCAGTTTTCTGAGGTTGAGCGGGGCGGGTGGGTTCGCTCTGCCGCGGAGTCTCCATGGCGAAAGACGAGAAGATTGTCCTCCAGGCTGAAGTGGTCGATGCCATGCCGAACGCGATGTTCAAGGTGCGGCTCGAGAACGGCCACGAAATCCTGGCCTATGTCTCGGGGAAAATGCGCAAGTTCTTCATTCGCATCCTCCCCGGTGACCAGGTGTCGGTGGAACTGAGCCCCTACGACCTGACGCGGGGGCGGATCACGTACCGCTACTGATTGCTCCCGCCCCACTTCAACCCTACTTGGCGTCGCCGGGGTCGGGGCTATGATTGAGTTCGCAAATGGTCCGGCCGTTGCCGGCATGAAGGGATCGTGCCATGAAAGTCAAGTCGAGCGTGAAGCGCCGCACCCTGGACTGCCAGATCGTGCGCCGCCGCGGCAAACTCTACGTGATCAACAAGAAGAACCCGCGCATGAAGCAGCGTCAGGGTTGATGAAGACGCATCTGCTCCGGCGCGGCGCCGGCGCCCTTGAGGATTGAGACATGCCCCGTATCGCAGGTGTTGACATTCCTGACAGCAAGCCGATCCGCTTTGCGCTTCGGTACATCTACGGCATAGGCCCGAAGTTCGCCGACGCCATCCTTGCCGAAGCGGCCATCGATCCGACCAAGCGGGCCAAGGACCTTTCAGGCGAGGAAGCCAGCCGCATCAACAGCATCATCGACTCGAGTTATCTCGTCGAGGGCACGCTGCGCCGCCAGGTGTCACAGAACATCCAGCGGCTGCGCGACATCCGGTGCTACCGGGGCGAACGACACCGCCGCGGCCTGCCCGTTCGCGGCCAGCGCACCCGCACTAACGCGCGCACCCGCAAGGGCCGCAAGAAGACCGTTGCAGGAAAGAAGAGCGTCAAGGCCTGAGCCTTGTGACCACATTCGAGCGACCCGCGTCCTCCTGGCCGAGGCCGGGGCGATTCAGCCAGTTGCCTGCCGCATGAGTCGGAGAAGGCAATGCGGAACTGAAAGGAACGATTCATGGCCAAGAAGACCGCCAAGGTCCGCAAGAACGTCATTCGGGGCATCGCGCACATCCGTGCCACCTTCAACAACACGCAGGTCACCATCACCGACGTGAATGGCGAGACGATCGCGTGGGATTCCGCCGGGACCGTCGGCTTCAAGGGCGCCCGAAAGAGCACGCCCTTTGCCGCGACCCGCGCCGCGGAATCAGCCGCCTCCAAGGCGCGCAAGGTCGGCATGAAGGAGATCGAAATCCGCGTCAAGGGGCCGGGAGGCGGGCGCGAGTCGGCGGTTACGGCGCTGGCCCACTCAGGCCTCAAGGTCACCGCGATCGAAGATCACACTCCGGTGCCGCACAACGGCTGCCGGCCTCCGAAGCGCCGCCGCGTCTGATTCACCGTCCCGCCGCGGCCTGACCGCCCCTGCGGGCCTTTCGACATGCTTGTATCTCCGCCGGACTCAGCAGGAGTCTCGCTCCCGGGCAGGGGCGAATCACTCCGATCAGCCGGCGGCTTCCCAACGACGGGAACTGCCCGAAACAGGATTGACGACCATGAGCAGCAGACGCATCCGTTGGCGCGGGCTCGAATTGCCCGGCCGCGTCATCGCCGACCCGGCGATGCACACCCCTACTTTCGGCCGATTCTCCGTCGAGCCTTTCGAGCGAGGCTTCGGCACGACCGTCGGCAACAGCCTTCGCCGCATCCTCCTTTCGAGCATCGAGGGAGCGGCGGTCAGCAGCGTAAAAATCGTGGGCGCCGAGCACGAGTTCTCCACCCTCAAGGGGGTGCTTGAGGACGTGACGGACATCGTCCTCAACGTCAAGAACCTGGTCGTCGAACTCGAAGGCGATGAGCCCAAGACCATGAGTCTCGCCGCCACCGGTCCTGGCGAGGTGACGGCCGACCTCATCGAGGCCGACGCCGCCATCACCATTCACAACAAGAACCTCGTCATTGCCACGCTCACCGAAGAAGTCGACTTCGAAATGCACTTCGTCGTCAGCAAGGGGCGAGGCTACGTGCCCGCTTCCGAGCAGTATGAAGCGATGGAGGAGCAGGAGATCGGCGTCATTCCCCTTGACGCAGTCTACTCGCCGGTGCGCCGCGTGCGATACAAGGTCGAGGACACGCGCGTCGGCCAGAAGACCAACTACGACAAGCTCGCCATCGACGTGTGGACCAACGGAACGGTCAGCCCCGAGAACGCACTTGTCGAGGCGGCCAAGATTCTCCGCAAGCACCTCAATCCCTTTGTGCAGTACACGGAGATCGGGACGGTCCGCGTCTCGCCCGAGGCGTCGGCCGCGGCAGGCGTGGAGGACAAACTCCTCCGCAAACTCCGCATGCCCATCAACGAACTTGATCTCTCCGTGCGCGCGAGCAACTGCCTCGAAGCCGCCCGCATCCGCACCGTCGCCGAACTCATCAGCAAGACCGAGAGCGAACTGCTCAAGGTGCGCTCCTTCGGCAAGACGTCGCTGCGCGAAGTCAAGAAGAAACTGGAAGAGATGGAACTGGAACTCGGGGCGCAACTGCCCGAGGGATTCGACCTGGAAACGATGAGCGTGCATTGACCGGCGCCCCGGCGCCGCGCTGCGGCACGCAGATCAAGGAGTGACACGACATGCGTCACCGCGTATACGGACGGAAATTCTCGATGGACACGGAGCAGCGCCGCGCGATGTTCCGAAACCTCGCGGCCGGCTTCTTCGAGCACGGGCAGATCACCACGACCCTTCCCAAGGCCAAGGCGGTGCAGCCCTTCATCGAGAAGATCATCACCCTCGCCAAGCGGGGCGACCTCCACGCCCGGCGCCGCACCGTCGCGCTCCTGCGCGACCGCATCATGTGCGATGACGAGAGCAAGATCGAGCGCGACCGCTACGGCGAAGTGCGCAAAGGCCCCAAACTGGTCCGCCACATCTTCGAGAACGTCGGCCCGCGCTTCGCGGACCGGCAGGGCGGGTACACGCGCATCGTCCGGCTGGCACGCCATCGCATCGGCGACGGCTCGCCCCTCGTCCTCCTCCAGATGGTCGGCGACGAGAGCGGACCAGAGATCGGCGGCCGCCGCTCCACCCGCCGACTCGCCAAGGAGAGGCGCCGCGCGTTCGCGGAGAAATCGAGAGCGAAGACGCAAGCGGCCCCGGCTGCGGAGTAACATCGATCTCCGGTTTTCACTTCGATCGCCTGCGGGCGGCGTCGATTGCGACGCCGCCCGTTTCTATCATCAGCGCCATGAGCGCCATGCTCGAAGAACTCAACTCGATCGAAAGCCAGGCGCTCGCCTCACTCAAGGTCATCGCCGACGCCGACTCGCTCGAACAGTGGCGATTGGCCTGGATCGGCCCAAAGGGGCGCCTCAAGGGCCTGCTCGGATCGATGAAGGATGTCTCCCCCGCCGACCGGCCCGCCGTCGGCAAGCGGTTGAACGAGGTCAAGGTCGCGCTGGACGGCGCCTTCGAGGAGCGAAAGGGATCGCTCGGCGCCGCCAGGCCGCAGGCAACTGGGCCGATGCTCGACGTCACCGAGCCGGGCCTCGACCTCACCATCGGCCGCCGGCACGTGCTCACGCGCACCATTGATGAACTCATCGAAGTCTTCGCGCGCATGGGCTTCACCGTCGCCACCGGACCGGAAGTCGAGGATGAGTACCACAACTTCACCGCGCTCAACATTCCCCCCGACCATCCGGCGCGAGATCCGCTCGACAACTTCTTCCTCGACGGAAAGCACCTGCTGCGCACCCAGACGAGCACGGTGCAGATCCGCGCGATGGAACAGAGCAGGCCGCCGCTGCGCATCGTCTCCTGCGGCCGCGTCTATCGACCCGACGAGGTGGACGCGACGCACTCGTTCATGTTCCACCAGATCGAAGGCCTCTACGTCGATCGCAACGTCTCGATGGTCGATCTCAAGACGACGCTGCTCCAGTTCGCGCACGCCTACTTCGGCGCCCAGGCGGAGGTGAAACTCACGCCCTCCTTCTTCCCCTTCACCGAGCCCAGCGCCGAGATGCACATCAGGATGAACGTGCGCGGCCAGTGGCGCTGGGTGGAACTCGGCGGCTGCGGCATGGTCGATCCCAACGTCTTCGAGGCGGTGGGCTACGACCCCGAGGAGTGGTCCGGCTTCGCCTTCGGCCTGGGCATCGAACGCATCGCGATGCGCAAGTACGGCATTCCCGACATCCGCTGGCTGTTCGAGAACGATCTGCGCTTCCTGACGAGCGTGTGAAACCGCGGACGCGCCGGCGATTCCGACCAATACAGCGCGCGAGGACTCCGACCAGGCCGACGCGCCAGCGAGGACGATTGGTGCAACCGATCGGCTTGACTGTGATGAGGCCTGCTGCCGATGGACTCTGCTCCGAGAGTTGATCAGGGAGTACATCGGGCAGGGCTCAGCGCCGGCCCGGCCGGCGGGCCACCCATCGCCCAAGACGTTCGGTTCGCATATGGCTTCCCATGCCGCCGTTCGCGCTCTGCTCCGGGCTTTCGGACGTTGAGCTAACCGACGGGGAGGTGTAGGTCGGGCCAAGGCTCTGCGCCGGCCCGGCAGTTCACCGCACGCAGCGCCTCGTCGCAACCGGCTTTCGAGCGCACCCTCTACCGCCGGGCCGCGCCCCGAGCCGTGAACCCGATCTACGCGGCACCACTCGCGCCGCCATTGCCGAAGCGGCATACAGATTCACATGCCGTCGTTTTCGCTCCATTCTCCCGTCACCGAGGTCGACTTGACCGACGAGCAGCGGCGGCTCGTCAGAGAACGGGCGGAGACGGCGTTTCACCGGGATTGTTTCCCCTGGCCGCCGCTTATCGTGCATGGCGTGTTCATCGCAATCTTCCTGGCGGCGTGGATGCTCTGTGGGTACTGGCTCGACAGCCCTTCGCTTGTGCCGGTTCTGCCAGCGCTGGTCATGTCGCTGCCGATCTCGCACATGCGGCCGTTCCGGCGACCGAGCACCGGGAGCACCTGGCGCTTCTACGTCTACACAGTCGTGGCGATGCTGATGCTCGCGGTGGTCGCGGTCCTCGTCGGCTGGCGGGGGCTGCTCATCAACGTGGGCGCGATGGGGATGGTGATCATGGTCCTCACTGCATGGGCGCGGCGGGCGATGGAGCCGTACATGCTCATCGCACTCTCGCAGTCGGGCGCCGGCGGCGAGATGTCGACCGATCAATGCACGGCCTGCGGCTATGTGCTCGACGGCCTGCCGCGCACAACCATCCGCTGTCCGGAATGCGGTGAGGTGCGCATCTTCCCGCCGGAGTCGCGCCTCGGCCTGGCGCAACGCGAGTCGTTCCCGTCGAGATCGCCCGCAACATCGGCGACGGACAATGCGAATGAGTGAGCGGATGAAGAACAAGCGATGAACGAACAGCGCGAGAGCGGCATTCGGATTCACAGCACACACGGAGCGCCGCCGTGGCAGAGGCGCTCGCGATGGTTTCCGCACATCGATGCAGGCGACGGGCTGGTGATGTCATCGGTGCTGCTGGTTGTTCTGTTGGGCGGATGCATGATGGGGCTGCTGGCGACGGCAACTGACCGATCCGGCACCCGGCATCAGACGTTTCTTATCATCGCGGGCGAGTCGGGACTGAAAGCGGCGGCGTTTGAGTGGAGGCAGCCTGAATCAGATTCAGGCGCCGGCGTCGGCTTCTTCATCTGCGGAACGAGGACGCTGAGGCGTGGATGGTTCGGCCCGGCGTCCATCGTCGAGCGGCGGCGGCCCGTCGCCTGGATCAGGCTCAACGAGAACCAGTCGCTTTCCACGCAGGACGTCGAGCAGATCGCCGCCTCGGCAGCAGAGTTGTCATTGCAGTTTCAGCCGCGGTCACGGCCGGAAATCCGCAGGGATGAAGCGGGCATCATTGACCTGGACTATGAACCGGGCCCGCTGAGGATTCGCTGGGCGGGCGTCGCCGCGAATGTCGGGCTGTGGTGCTGCTTCGCGATGGTCTGCTGGACCATCGCGTGGTTCGTTCGCTCCTTCATTGGGTTCTTCGATCCGCGGCGCCTGCGGGCGCGGAGACTCGCGGTGCATATCTGCCCGCGCTGCGATTATGATGTGAGGCTGATCGAGTCGACGCGCTGCCCGGAGTGCGGCGAGAGTCTCACGATCGAACCGGAGCGGCGTGCGTGACGCGAAGCGCATCCAAGTCCTGGGCTGGCGATCTGCTTCGCGAAGGCACGAGCGGCTTACGCCCCCGCGGGCTGGACGGTGTAGTGGCCGAAGGTGGTCGCTGCGGGCTTGGCCGATTCGTGGCGGTCGTGTTCTTCGCCGTAGCGGACGAGTCGGAAGGAGTTGGCGATGACGAAGATGTCGCCGGCGAAGTGGTAGACAGCCGCGATGAAGATCGCCCGATCGCCGAGTTGCCCGCTCGCGGCGAGCGTGAGGCCGATGATGGCGATGATGATCGAGGCGACGATGTTCTGGGTGATCACCGCGCGCGTCTTGCGCGCCACTTCCAGCAGGAAGGGCAGGCGCGTGAGGTCGTCGTTCATCAGCGCGATGCCGGCGGAGTTGGCGGCAATGTCGGTGCCGCCCAGGCCCATCGCCACGCCGACGTCGGCCGCGGCCAGCGAAGGTCCATCATTGATGCCGTCGCCCACCATCATCACGCGGCGGCCCGAGCGGGTCAGTTCGACGATCCGTGCGTGCTTCTCTTCGGGATGGCACTCGGCCTCGATGTGATCGATGCCGACCACCTGCCCGACGCGCTTGGCCACCGCAAGCCGGTCGCCTGTGAACATGCACACGAGGCGCACGCCCAGTTCGCGCAAGCGGACGACGGCCCCGGTCGCCTGAGCGCGGACCTTGTCTTCGAGGCCGACGGCGCCGAGGTACTTGCCGTTGCGCATTACATGGACCCCGGTCATGCCCTCGATGCGGGCTTCCACGGCGGCGATCTGATCGGCGATTGAAGCGTCAAGGCGCTGAAGCCACTTGGCGCGTCCGACGTAGAGCGTGTCGGCGCCGGCGCTGACCTTGACGCCCAGGCCGTGGACCTCCTCCGCCTGCCCCTCCCGGCCAGGGCTGATGCGCGCGGTGCGGGCCGTCTCCATGATGGCCAGTGCGAGAGGGTGATTGGAATGCTGCTCGGCTGTCGCGGCCGCGACGAGGAGGTCGGCTCCGTCGACGCCTTCTGCCGGTGCAAGGCGGCTGACGGCGAACCTGCCCGTGGTGATCGTGCCGGTCTTGTCGAGCACAACGGTGTCGATGCTGGCGGCGGTGTCGAAGACGGCGGTGCTCTTGATCATGATGCCCAGGCGCGCGGCGGCGGCGAAGGCCGCCACCATCGCCGTCGGCGACGCCAGCAGCAGGGCGCCGGGGCACGTCACGACGAGTACGGAAATCGCCTTCTCGATCGCCCGCGCTGCGCTCCCCTCGTTCCCTCGATCGATCGAGAGCACGAAGACGGCCAGCGCGATGAAAATGACGATCCAGACGTAATGCCCGGCCACGAGTTCGATGATCTGCTGGCGGGGGGTCTTGGACTGCTCGGCTTCGTTGATGAGGTGGACGACCTTTCCGATCGTCGTGTCTTCGCCGACGCGGGTGACCTCGACGTCGATGACGCCGGTGAGGTTGGTGGTGCCTGCATAGACCATGCTCCCCGTCTCGACTTCGACGGGGGCGGATTCGCCGGTAAGACTGGCCTGGTTGATCGTGCTGCGTCCCGTGGCGACGCGGCCGTCGGCCGGGAAGTTCTCGCCCGCACGGACGCGGACGATCGTGCCGACCTTGACCGTTTCGAGGGCGACTTCCTGTTCGACGCCGTCGATGACGGCGCGGGCGACGTCGGGGGTGAGGCCGACCAGTTGCTCGATGGCGCGGTGGGCGCCCCACGCGGTGCGGCGCAGAACCGCGTCCATAAGGAAAAGGATGAACGCAAGGCCGCCGGCGGTGGTGTACTCGCCCGTCGCCAGGGCCGCGGTGATGGCGAGCGCGACGAGGACCGAGCTCGAAGGCCGACCCTTGCGGATCTCGCGGTACGCCGCCATGAGCAGGGGAATCAGCAGGATGACCGCGCCGATCGCGGCGGGGATGACGCGAATATCGTTGTCGATGCCCATCCAACCGGCAAGCACCGTCGTCAGCACCATCGCCCCGCCGACGAGAGCGAAGACGATCGAGCCTTCGGACGAACCAGAGTTGTGCATCTCGCAGCAACTGGCAGTGTGAATATGGTGGTGCTTCGTGCCCGTGCCGCCATGATCGTGATCGTGGCTGTGATCGTGAGCGTCGGCGTGATCGTGATGGGCGTGGGAGTGCCCGGCCTTGGACATCAGTGCAATCTCCTGGCGGGCCGATCGGCCCGCTGCGTCGAGTTGAGAAGCCTAGGCCGAATCAGCCCGATGATCCGCCATGGAAAGCGGGTCCGCCCGGGGGATACGACGTCGTGGGCCGCGATGTTCGCTGCGTCGGCGGGTCTGGAGTCGAGCCGCCGGCGGCAATCGACCGTTCATCCCACTTCGCGGGTCTGGAAGAGGATCCCCGCCAGGGCAAGCATCCCCGTGATGTACAGGCCACTGTAGAGAGAAACCATTCCCAGGTGAGCCGGCGGGATGGAGTGGCCCTGCGTCAGCGCATCTCCGAAGGACAGGGCCTGAAGATTGGGAGGAAGCGACCAGACGATCCGCCAGGGCCGGTGGACTCGCTGCGGACCGTCGATGAGGTAGTCTCCCACGCGCGGTGCGCGCTCCATCGGGCCGGCCTGCACCCTCACAAGGTTGGCGCTGGCGTAGGACACTTCGCGGAGGACGGCACGGCCCGGACCAAGCAGCCCGAAGCCCACGTTGTCGGAGGAGAGGTAGACTTCGAGTCCGTCGGCGATGTCCAGGCCGCGGTCGAGTCGGATGTGATAGGCATCGCCCGCGTCGCTGAAGTCGTCATCGTGATCGTCGATGACGTTGATCTCGACGATGCGCCCCCGCGACTTGGACTCGAAGGCGCGGCGGCCGAAAAGCGTGTCCGTCAGCAGGCCGAGCATGAAGACCGCCAGGCAGATGACGACCGTCATGACCTGTCCGAGCCGGGTCGAGGCGGCGATCGCCACCGACGCGATGATCATCAGGGCCAGGAAAACCCCGGCCAGGGCCATGAGGAGTTCCGGCTCGAGGTTCGGCGAGAGGAAACTGGTGTTGTAGGGGTTCTCGCTGGGGCGAAGAAACTGGAACGTCCACTCCTTGTCGATGACGAGCGTGCCGAACCACGCGAGCAGGGACAGGGGCAGCAGCGAGCCGACGGTCGTGCTGGTGAAGACCCAGCCGTAGAAATAGTTGCACCACAGCCCGACGGCGACGGAAGTGAGCAGGGCGATGAGGCCGAAGGTCATGGCCGGGCCGTCGCCTTCGTCGCGGGCCGTCTGCATGACGCCATAGCGCTTGATCAGAAGAAAGGCGCAGGAGAGGATGACGGCTGCGACGAGTATGGCCGCGGCCACGCCGATGTACTTCCCAAGGATGAACAGCGGCCGGCCCACGGGTTTGGACACGACCGTGAGCACCGTTCGGTTCTCGATTTCGCGCGTCACGACGCTCGTGGCGACGAAGGCTGCGATGATCAGGCCGCACAGGAAGATCGTCGCCAATCCCATGTCCACCATGAACAGATTGTCGTCCGAGAGTGTGAAGGTGCTCAGCCCCGGCGTGATGAGCAGGGCGAGCACACCGATGCCGATCATCACAAGATAGATAGGCTGGCGGATGCTCTCGACGAAAGTATTGCGGACAATGGCGATGAGCTGTTCGAGCATGAAGCCACTCGTGCGGGAAGATCGGGCGAGGTCGAACGGCCTCGGCCATGTGGTACGCCGGCTATGGTAGCCGGGTTTGCGCCGAGGGCGGGAAATCCGCGCGCCGCGTCGAACCCGGGGCGACCGGGCCGCGTACGCGATTCCTGAGGCGGTGCGCGCCGGGGAACCGGACGCGCCAGTGATCCGACGGCACTCTCGATACGCCTCAACCTCGACCGTGTTTGCTTGGAATGGCGGCTTCGGGTATTGTTCGCTCTTTCGTCGGGGGCGTTCGCCCCTGGCCCCTGCGTGTGCACTTGAGGGCGCGGCCGGAAAATGAGGATCAACCACGAGACATATCGAAGGGCGGCGACGGCCGCGATCTTCGCCTCGATCTTCCATCTCGTGCTCACTCTCGTCGTCTTCCTGCTGGGCTACAGTCTCAAGGACGACGCGACCCGGATCGCAGCCTATTCAATGGTCTGCGGCCTGCCGGTCTGGATCATCCTCGTCCTGCTCTTCCACCAGCACCGTCTGGAGCGCCTCGAGGCGCTCGAACACGAGCAACTGCGCTCGCGCGCCGATGCGGCAGGCAGCATCTTCGAGTTCGACGAACGCGATACGGCGATGCACGCCGCCCGGCTCCGCTGGATGCACGGCCTGCTGGTGCCGGCGGTGAGCCTGGCGATCGCGGCCGTGTTCATCGGCCTGGGCTTGTGGCAGAGGAGCGTCATCGCCAGCCGCGGCATCGACCTGACCAAGCCGGGTTCGGAAGCGGCGGGGGTGCGCGTCGCGGAGGCCGCCTCGGCGGGGTGGGGGCTGGGGATTACAGCGGGCATCGCGCTCATCTGTTTCGTGGTTTCGTGGTTCCTCGGCGGCATGAGCCGCCAGGCGGCATGGCGCCTCCTCCGGGCCGGCGCGACCGTGACGGTGGGCGCCGCCCTCGTCAATGGCGCTCTTGCCGTCGGGTACGGATTCCAACTCAACGGCAATCCGGCGGTTCTCGGTGCCCTGGCTTACATTCTGCCCTTCTACATGGTCGCCCTGGGCCTTGAGGTCGTCGTCGCCTTCATTCTCAACCTCTATACGCCGCGCAAGCCCGGTGAGTATCCCCAGCCCGCCTTCGACTCGCGCATCCTGGGCCTGCTGGCCGCGCCCGAATCGGTCATCAAGTCGATCAATGACGCGATCAACTACCAGTTCGGCTTCTCCGTCACTTCGACGTGGTTCTACCAGTTGCTCAGCCGCCAACTGCTTCCTCTCTTCGGCTTCATGGGCCTTCTGCTCATTCTGCTCAACTGCGTGTCCATCGTGCAGCCGGGCGAACAGGGAGTCGTGATGTCCTTCGGCCGCCTGGCGCGCGGCGGCGAGGTCTATTCCTCCGGACCGATCTTCAAGTGGCCGTGGGAGCGCGTGGCGCGATACCCCGTGGCGCAGATTCACCAGATCCTCGTCGGCTCGGAAGGAGTAAGGGACGCGAAGGATGCCGACACTCCCATCCTCTGGGACAACGCGCATGCCCTGGGTCAGGAAGACCTGATCATCGTCGGCCCCAGCCGCACCGCGGTCGAAGAGGACGACAGCGGAGACCGGCTGAGCACCCTGGCGCGGAGCATCGCCGTCGTCAACGCCGAGGTTCCCGTTCAATTCCGCATCAAGGCGGGCCGCGACGCCGGCGGCCGACCCGAACTGCTCAACTACATCGACCTCATCGGAGGCGGCTGGGACCAGCGCGAGGCGCTCATCCGCCAGATCGCCACGCGGGTCGTCAACCGCCACCTTGCCGCGATGACAATTGAAGAAGTGCTCGGACCGGAACGCTCGCGGCTGTCCGACGATCTTCGCCGGCTTATCCAGGCCGAACTGGACGGCTGGCGCTCGGGGATCGAGGTCGTGTTCGTCGGCGTGGCGGGGATTCACCCCCCCCCCGACGTCGCGCCGAGTTTCGAGGCGGTCCTCCAGGCGCAGGAGATGAGCGAATCGGCGGTCCAGGAGGCCTACAGGCAGGCGACGGAGCGGCTGGCGCAGGCCGCCGGCTCGGCCGCCCGGGCCCGCGCCATCGCCGAGGAGATCGACAAACTCGATCGCCTGGCCGCGTCCAGCCCGGAGAAGGCCCCGCAGGCGCTGCGCGTGGAGCAGGCGGTGCTCGAGGCAGGCGGCGAGGCGTCAAAACTGATCCTGACCGCCCGCGCGGCGCGCTGGACGGCGCAGAACCGCCAACTGGCGACGTCGCTGCGGCACGAGAGTCGATTGCTCCCCTATCTCGCCGCCCCCCGCTACTACCAGGCTCGCGAATACCTTGCCACGCTCCGCCGGGCCGTCCGGGGCAGGCAACTCATCATCGTGCCTGACGACGTGCAGGTGCGCACAAGCATTGATCTCAAGCAGGATCCGACCATGATCAACCTCACCAACGTCGGCGCCGTGACGGACGCCGCAGCGGAGGCGCTGAACCAGTGAGAGTGCGGAGGCGCGCTGCCGCGTCTCTGCTCCCAGCGAGTGAGTCTGCCGGAAAGGCCCCCAGGGAATGAACCGAATTGCTCTCTACGTCATCGCGGTTATCGTCGGCGTCACGCTGCTTCTGTTCACCTGCACCTACCAGGTGCGGTTCAACCAGACGGCGATCGTGACGACCTTCGGCAAGATCAGAGGCGTGGTCGATCAGCCGGGCCTGCATTTCAAGTGGCCCTACCCGATCCAGTCCGTCAAGCATTACGACTCGCGCGTGCGTCTCCTCGAGACGCGCCTCGAGAACGTGGTCACCCGCGACAGCCAGCTGATCATCGCCCAGATCTTCCTCGCGTGGCGCATCAAGGAGCCGAGCACATTCTTCAAGGTGATCGCCTTCGAGGCGTCCGCCGACAGGCTGCTCAACGAGCGCCTGCGCTCCGCGATGGGCGTGTTCACGGAGTTCAACTTCCACGACCTGCTGCGCGAGTCGGCCGCGGTCGACGAGAATCCCGGCGACCTCGCCCGCATCGAGGAGCGGATACTCAGTCTCCTTACCACTCCAACCGACCGCAGCAGCGGCGTCCTGGAGGCCTACGGCATCGAACCCGTGGCCGTGGGAATCAGCCGCTTCGTTCTTCCCGAGAACACGAGCAAGGCAGTCTTCGAGCGGATGAAGAAGACGCGCGAAGCGATCGCGGCCGCGACCTCGTCCGCCGGCATGGCGGAAGCAGGGAGCATCATCTCGCGAGCCACCAGCGATGCCAGTATCATCGAGTCCTTCGCCAGCGTCCGAGCCAATGCCATCCGCGCCGAGGGCGAGCGCGAGGCCGCCGGGTACGCCGCATCTCTTGCCCGACATGAGAAGTTCGCCATCTTTCTGCAGAAACTACAGGCGCTCGAGGCGATTCTCAGCAAGGACACGAAGATCATCCTGCCGGTGTCCCAACCTCCCTTCGACCTGCTCATCGGACCGGATCGCGCGCCGGACCGGGCGGCGGCCGCTTCAACCGAGGACAAGAACTGAGCCATGGCGGACGAGCAGTTCAACCCGTTGATATCTCCCGGGAGCGGGTCGGCCGGTGCGGGCGGCCCGAGGCATCCTGCACCGTTCGGAGCCGCAGGTCCGGAGGACGACGAGTTTGATCCAGCCAACCGGTCGCTCGCCAGTGCGCTGCGCATCAGTTTCGTCGCGTTGCAGATCGTGATGGTGGTCCTGATCGCAATGTACTTCTTCTCAGGCCTGCAGCAAGTGCCCGAGCAGTCGCGCGG
Source organism: uncultured Planctomycetota bacterium (assembly GCA_900696685.1). Classification (GTDB taxonomy): domain Bacteria; phylum Planctomycetota; class Phycisphaerae; order Phycisphaerales; family UBA5793; genus UBA5793. Next base: position 10,936 of record CAADHA010000061.1, on the reverse strand, counting down.
CCTGCGCTTTCTCTTCGGGCGGATGCAGGATCCCGAGCCGCTCGAGGCGGGCGGCTACTTCGTCTGGCCGCCCCCGATGGGCGATATGCTCCTCGTTCCGAGTTCACAGCAGGAGATCGTGCTCAAGAACGAGTTCTGGCCCCAACTGAGCCAGCAGCAGGAAGCCCGCGAGTTCAGCAAACTCACGGAGATGGACAAGTTCAACCTCGTGCCGGGCAAGGACGGATCGGTGATCACGGCCGACCACAACCTGGCGCATACGCGCTGGACGGTGCAGTACCAGATCGTGGACGCGAAACTCAACCAGGAGACGGTGCCGCTCTCGATCGTGCCTTCGCTCGTGGGCAACGCGGTCGAACGGGCCGTGGTCCTCGCTGCCGCCCAGACGACACTCGACGACATCATGCAGTCGCGCGACCGCCTCAGCACTCGCGTGAGGCGCTACGCACAGGACTTCCTCGACCGGATCGACTGCGGCGTGATGATTACGAGCGCCACATATTCGGCGTATCCGCCGATCCCCGCGCAGGCCAGTTACGAAAGCGTCAATCAGGCGCACGTGCAGGCCGCACAGGCCAAGGTGGAGGCGGAGCGGCAGGCCCGCGAGAAACTCAACCAGATGGCCGGTCCCGCTTCCCTGACGATTCGCCGCCTCATCGCCGAGTACGAGCAGTTGCAGGCCCTGGCGAAGGGCGATCCGGCCCGCGAACGCGAAGCGCTGGCCAAGCGCGAGGAGATCGACTCGCTGCTCCTGAGCGGCGCCGTGGGGGGGGAGGTCGCGCGCCTCATCGGCACGTCGCGCAGCGAACGCGGCGAGCTGGTCGCCTCCTTCCGCAGCGATCTCGAGCGGTTCAACGCCTGGATTGACCGCTTCGAGGAGGATCCCGAACTGACCACTGCACTTCTCTGGGCCGAGACCATGACCCGCGTTGCTCAGAAGAACCACGAGTGGTTCAGCATCCGGCCGGGCACGGATGTGATCATCATTGAACTCAACTCCGATCCGGAGCGGGCGCGCCGCATCCAGAAGGAGCGCTACACCGGCGAGGCGCGGAGCGGGCTGGAATAGGCCTTGCCCCGCGCGCCGCAGCACGCACAGAGGTGCGGAGGCCGAACTTTGAGACCCGCCGATTCGACAACCCGCACGCCCGTCGTCCTCGCGCAGGGCCTCACCAAGGTCTTCTCCGATTTCTGGATGCGGGCCCAGGTCCGCGCCGTGGACAACCTCGATCTGCGCATCGAGCCGGGGCAGATCTTCGGCCTCATCGGTCCCAACGGCTCGGGCAAGAGCACGACGATCAAGATGATCCTCGGCCTGCTTCACAAGACCTCCGGCCGCCTCACCGTCTTCGGCAAGCCCCCATCCGACATCGCCGTAAAGAAGCGCATCGGCTTCCTGCCTGAGGAGTCCTACCTCTACCAGTTCCTCAACTCGCGTGAGACACTCGACTTTTACGCCAAACTCTTCGGCTACCCGCGCGCGACGCGGCGGCGGCGCATCGACGAGTTGCTCTCCATGGTCGGCCTCGACGCCGTCGCCCATCGGCCCGTCGGCCAATTCTCCAAGGGCATGCAGCGCCGAGTCGGCATCGCGCAGGCCCTGATCAACGACCCTGAGTTCCTGATCCTCGATGAACCGACCTCCGGTCTCGATCCCATCGGCATCCGCCAGGTCAAGGACCTCATCATCGACCTCGGCAAGCGCGGCAAGACGATCCTTCTCAGTTCGCACCTCCTCTCCGAAGTTGAGGACGTCTGCGACTCGATGACGATCCTCTACGGCGGCAAGAAGCGGGCCGAGGGAACACGCGACGAACTTCTCACGGCTGGCGACCGCACCGTCATCGAGACGGAAGCGCTCGACCAGCGCCAGGCGGAGTCGATCACACGGTACATCGAGGAGCGCGAGGGGCGGCGGATACTCCGCGTCGCACCCGCGCGGCAGAGCCTCGAGTCGCTTTTCATGTCCATCGTGGAGCGGGCGCAGACGGAGCGCATCGCCACCTCCGGCGCAGGCCGGGGCGGGCCGACGGCGGCGTTTCTTCGCGGCGTCGAGGCGGCCTCGGGCGAGCAGGTCATAGCCGAACTGATGAAGGAACCCGCCCAGCCTCAGCCCGCTGCCGCGCCCGTCAAGTCGCCTGCCGCGCCCGACCGGCCCGATCTTTCCGTCGTCGAATCTCTCGTTCGCGATGAATCTGCAACGCCATCGACGGTCGGTAGGGAAGCGCCTTCGACGCCGCGTCCCCGCTCCGACGAGATTGATCGCTCGTTGCTCGATTCGCTGCTTGGATCGGGCGAGGGGCGGCAGGACGGAGACGAGAACAACGCGAAGCGAAGCGGGTGATCTGACGTGACCATCACTTCACTTGCCTCTCCGGTCAACTCGGAATTGCGCAGCGGCTCAATCGCGCGACGCATGGCCAACGTCGCAAGCCGCCTCAACCTGCTGCAACAGGGCCTGCCCTTCAGGATCGTCGCATCGGTTCTCGGCCTGCTCGTGGTCGGGTTGCTTGCGGTATCGGCGTCGCGCCTCGCCGCCGCAGGCTGGATGCCGCTCGCCTACGAGGAGAATCTCGTGAGCAGCACCGTCATCGCGGGACTGTCCGTGGTGGGCATCGCCTTTCTCGGCCTGACGATCTCTGCGGTGGGAATCCTTGCCGTCACCCTGCCCCTCTGGTTTGTTCTCGAATCCGCGGGCCAGGACCTCTGGGCGCAGATCATCCTCGGCATCGGGACGCTGGTGATTCTTTTCCTGCTGCTGATCCGCACGGCGCGGCTGGCGCTCTCCGCGCCGATCGGTCCGATCGCCGTGGCGCGATTGCTGCTCGACGAAGCGGTGCGGATGAAACTCGCGCTCGTCTTCATCGTCCTGCTCATCATCTACATTCCGCTCCTCGCGACTCAACTCGACGAGCATGAACGGCTCCAGTACCGTCTCCAGACGTTTCTCAGTTACGGGACCGGGGTAAGTTACGCCCTTCTGGCGGCGATGACGGTCTTCCTTTCCACCGCCACCGTCGCCTTTGAGCAGCGAGACAAGCAGATCTTCTCGATTGCCAGCAAGCCCCTCGGCCGGTTTTTCTATCTGATGGGCAAGTGGCTCGGCATGGTGGTCCTCAATGCGGTGCTGCTGCTGATGACGGGCGGAGCGACGTTCTGGTTCACGCAGTACCTGCGCACACAGCCAGCCGTCGACGCCTTCGACGAACTCGCCGTCGCCGAGCAGGTGCTCACCGCGCGCATCGGCGTGCGGCCGACGGTTGAGGACCTTCGCCCCGAAGCGCTGCGGCGCGCGCAGCAGCAACTCGACGCCAACCCCGAACTCAAGGGCAATCCCGCCGCGCTGGCCAACCTCGGCAACGAGATGCTCAGCGCCGTGCAGGCCGAGCGACTCTCCATCCCGCCGGGGGAATACCGGGAGTACCTCTTCGAGAACGTGCGGCCGATCTCGCGCCGCGTCAAGGCGAAGGTGCGGTTCGACGCCCAGCCCATCGTCCTGCGCGACCGCATTCAGTCATTCGTGGACCTCGACGTCACCAGCGCCGACGGGAGCGTGTACTACGTTCTCGGCGAGCACTACGAACTCGATGTCACGCCGGATGAGACTCGCCTGCGGTTCATCCCGTCGTCGCGTTCGAGCCCGAGCGAGACGCCGCTCACCGAGGGGCAGCCCGTCCTCATCAACTATTTTCCCGGCAACGCGCTGACGCTGCGCTTCAAGATTCACTCGGGCGAGAACATGCCGGATGTGCAGTTGCCCGTGACGATCTGGCTGCCGGGCAACGTCATCATCCCCCAGACGGCCGTGCTCGTTCAGACGCAGAACGCGATCATTCCTGCCGGGTTCGTCAGCGACCACAAGGTGGTGCTGCGCATCGTCAACGGCAATCTCCAGACCGGAGAATACCGCGACTCGACAATTACGATCCCGTGGGACGGCCTGGAACTCATGTACAAGGTGGACACGTTCGAGTGGAACTACCTGCGCGCGATGCTGATCCTGTGGCTGAAACTGGCGTTTCTGGCGATGCTGGGGATCGCGGCGGCGACGTTCGCGAGTTTCCCGGTCGCGTGTCTCCTGGCGTTTACGGTCTTCTTCGGAGCCGAGTCCGCCCCCTTCCTCGCGTCATCGCTCGAATACTTCGACCGCGTGAACCCGGTGACCCAGGAGCGGTACTACGTCAACACGGCGGTGTACGAGATCGCCTCAGGCGTGCAGTGGCTGCTGCGGCAGTACGGAACGGTGCGCCCCACACAAAGCCTCATCGAGGGCCGGCACGTGTCGTGGGAACTGGTGCTCCACACCTTCGCCTGGATAACCGTGCTCTGGAGCGGTCTGGCAGCGGCCGTCGGCTGGCTCGTCTTCCGCAGCCGGCAACTGGCCATCTACTCGGGGCATGCATGAGCGAGAGGAGGCTGCGATGACCCGCGACCGCTGGATCCAACTCGGTGCCGCCGTGGTGCTGGTCGCCTCGCTCTCGGGTGCGGGCCGGCTCATGCCCGCCATCAACGCCTCGGCGAGCGATGCGCAGTTGAAGTACACGGACGAGGCGAGCGCGGGCGCGCCGGCGCCGGTGGTCGTGGCGCAGAGCATCGGCGTCGTGCGAGGGATCATCGCCAACTACCTCTGGATCCGCGCTGACAAACTCAAGGAAGACGGCAAGTTCTTCGAGGCCTATCACCTCAGCCGCTGGATCACACAACTCCAGCCCCGCTACGCCTCCGTCTGGCAGTTCCAGGCGTGGAACATGGCGTACAACATCTCCGTGGCAACCCACACGCGCACCGAGCGCTGGCAGTGGGTGCGCGACGGCATCGAACTCCTGCGCAACCACGGCATCCGCTACAACCCGAGCGAGATGATGCTGTACCGCGAACTGGCGTGGTTCTTTCTCCACAAGATCGAGGGCTTCACCGACGACGCCAACAGATTCTACAAGCAGCAGATGGCCGACGAGTGGCAGGGATTGCTCGGCGAGCCGCCCTACGCCCACGAAGAGCGGATCGCGTGGATTCAGCAGGTCGCCGAAGCGCCGCAGCGCTGGGACCGCGTCGTGGAGATTGAGCCTGCGGCCGCGGACCTGTACGCGGCGCTGCTCGACGCCGGTTTCGGGCTTGATGCCGATCTCCTGCGGACCGTCGAGTTGATCCGGGCGATCGGGGCCAGCCCCATTGCGCAGCGCACCGGCCTGGCGACGAGAATCGGAGAGATCACGAACGTTCGCACACTCTCGCCCGAGGCGCAGGTGCTGTACGGCCCGGTCGTCGCCCTTCGCCCGCTGCTGGCGGACGAGCGGTTCAAGGCTGCCTGGCCTCTCGTGCTCGCGCACGTCCGCAAGCGTGTGCTGCTCGATCAGTACAACATGGACCCGGTGTACATGCTCAGGTTCACGCGCGAGCACGGGCCGCTGGACTGGCGCTGCCCCGCGTCGCATTCGCTCTACTGGGCGGCGGTGGGAGTCGAGCGGGGCCTGAGCCGCCGCGATCAGGCCGACTTCGACCGCATCAACACCGACCGACTTCTCTTCCACTCTGAACAGGCGCTCAAGCGCGCCGGGCGAATCTACTACGACTTCATCACCAAGGAACTGACCTCGGGCCCCGACCTGCGCTTCGTACCCTACTACGAGAACGTGTACGTTCTGATGAACGAGCGGATGATCAAGAGCCGCATCATTGAAGATCCGATGACCTTCATCGACGGATACCGCAACTTCCTCATCGACGCCGTGCGCGAGTACTACATGTTCGGCGAGTATGAGAAGGCACAGGAGGTCTATGACCGCCTCCGCCGCGACGAGAAGTTCCTCCAGTGGGACAAGCCCGATCGCTTTACCCATGCGCTCGAGGAATTCATCCTGCTCGAGACAGGCGACCGCTGGTCGTCGATCCACGTGGCGACCAATGACGTGATCGCCCTGCTCACAACCGCATTCCGCCGCGGACTGGCCCGCGGCGACCAGAAGACCTACACCGCCAACCTGCGCATGGCCCGGGCCATTTACGACTACTTCTACCGCGAAGTCGGCAACCCGACGACGGCCGTCACGCCTGAGCAGGGCCGGCTCACCTTCGAGTGGAACAACATGATCCTCCAGGCCTTCCGCATGGCGATGACCGACGGAAACTCGACGATGGCCGAGCGCCTGGCCCTCTGGGAGCGGGCCGACAATGACTACAAACTCAAGACCTACGACGTAATCGTGGGCGACCTGGCTGAGGCGGTCTCCCGCAGCGGCCTGCCACTGAAACTCGATGAAGCCTTCCCGCCGCCGAATGGGCTCGACGAATACCGCCGCCTCAAGGCGGCTGAGAGCGGGCGCGATACAGGCGCTCCGCCCGTTCCCATCGAGCGCAAGTAGCGCAACGGGACGCGCATCGTGCTCCCGCAATCACGTGTCCAGAAGCCAGCAGATCAGCAGCGCCAGGACTCCGCCCGCGACGAGCACGGACAGAAAGAGCAGGCTCAGGCCCGAGCGGCCCGCGGATTCTCCCGCCCGTAGCCCAGTGGGACAGATGGCCGGACGGGCCGTTGCCGCCGGCGTCGCATCGCCCCGCGCCGGGATGATCCGCAGGCGGCCGGCGAGCGGTGGAGCGGCGGAGCCTGATCTCGCCTCATCCTGCACAATGGCGATCACCAGATTGGCATCGAAGGGCCTCATGCCCAGTTGATGTGCCAGGCCGAGAAGACGCTGCCGCCGATCTGCCGTGAGGGTGGCCCCCTGAAGTGCGATGCGTGCTTCCGTGGCAAGAACCCATCGAGGGTCGTTGGGGTCGAGATCGAAGCGCAAGGAGGCCGCATGATTCTCACGCCTCACCTGCGATCGGCGGCTCTCCTCTGCCCTGAGGCCGGGCTGACCGGCCCATGCGGGGTACTCAGACCCCGTCGCAGCGGCCTGCTCGCCGACGAGTCGAAGGACTGGCCGGGATGTCGCGCGGCTGCGGAGGTTCAAAAGCGCAACTCCACCATACGGTGTGAGCGGTGCGAGCCTCCGTGCCCAGGGTCGATCGATCGCGGCGCCTCTGGCGCCCACGGCAACAGGGAGTGTAATCGCAACTCGACGGCAAGCAAGGCCGCAGTCGCCCTTCGTCGAAAGTGGGGTTATCGGATCGGCAAGGCGGGCCTGCAAGGCTCGTCGAGAAGAGAGCACGGCTCATTCACGGTGCAGCCTCGTGACCAGGCGCCGCGGACCGGGGCCGCCTTCAGGGCGGGAATGTGTCCAATCAGGGTTTTTGCGGAATGAAACGAGGCGTGGCCCGTGTTTGATAGGAGTTCAGGTTGGGCACGCCGCATCCTCTGTGGAGGATGGGTGTACCACTCTGGGGGTGGACGGGGTGCCGGAGCATCGCGTCCTGGTTGTCCAGTCCGACTCACGTTTTCCAGGGGAAGACCATGAAGAAGAGTAGCATGTGGGCCGCAGTGCTTGCGGTCGGTTTTGTGGGAGGCGGCGCGCTGGCCGCCGATTCGCCGCTCGACGAGTTGCTCAAGGCCCGGCCGGGCGTACAGGCCTTCGAGTGGGAGGGGCGCCTGTCGCGGCTCTACGGCTCGCCGATGTCCACGGGCACAGACCCGGAGGACAGCGCGTGGTCTTTCCTCGAGCGTCACGCAGCCGTCTTCGGAGTCGAACTGACGGACCTGTACCAGTCTCCGACGGCGGACGGCCTGGCCTTCCAGCCCGTGATGTACAACCGGCAGTCCGGCGACTACAAGTTCTTCGCCATCTACTTCACCCAGATGCGCAACAATGTGCGGGTGCACGACAGCAATCTGACGCTCGTGGTGCGCAACGACCGGGCGGAGCGGTATCCCGTCATCCTGGCCGTCAACAACCTCAAGAACCTGAGCACCTTCGAACAGCCTCAGAACGTTCTGACGCAGATGGACGTGCGCAACCTCGGCAACCCCTATCCCGCCGTCGATGAGCCGCAGCAGGTCATCTTCGTGGATGAGCGTGGCGAGCAGGCACAGGCGAAACTGGCGTACACGTACGTGAGCGAAACGGGCCGGCCGGAACTGGGCATCTCGATCGGCATCGACGGGCTGCCCCGACAGGGCGGCTATGACAAGCGCCGCATCTTCGTGGATGCCGTCACCGGCGCGATCATCCACCAGGAGACGATGGTTCACGCGGTGGACGTGACGGGCAACGTGAAGGGCAAGGCGACGCCCGGCGTGCTGCCGGACAAGACCAACAACCCGCCTGTTGAGGCGCCTCTTCCCAACGTAACGGTGCAGATTCTCACGGGCAACAGCGCCAACACCAACGCGCAGGGCAACTTCGTCATCTCTCACGGCGGAAGCCAGCAGGTCACGGTCCGCAGCCGGATGGTCGGCCCGTCCCTGCTCAACGGCGTGGTGAACAGCGGCGGCGGCGCCATCGTGATCGACCTCAACGTGCTGCCTCCCGGCCCGGCGAACTTCATGCACAACGACGTTCCCGCGGAGTTCAACACGGCGCAGGTCAACGCCATGCTCCACACCTCGATGATCCACTCGCGCGTCATCGAGATCAACCCCTCCTACCCGCAGGTGAACCGCGCCTTCACGGCGAACGTGAACCTCACGAGCACCTGCAACGCTTTCTACAACGGCTCCTCGATCAACTTCTACCGCCGCGGCGGCGGATGCTGGAACACCGCCTACTCGACGGTCGTGCACCACGAGTATGGCCACAAACTCGTCGGCGACGCCGGCACCAGCCAGGGCGCCTACGGCGAAGGCATGGGCGACGTCATGGGGATCGTCATGACCGAAAACCCCATCACCGGCGAGGACTTCTTCGAGAACGGCAACGACATCCGCGACGCTCGCGCCGGCCGCACCTACCCCTGCACCGGTGAAATCCACTTCTGCGGCCAGGTCCTCTCCGGCTGTGCGTACTTCACACAGGAGGCGCTGCGCCTCACTGAGCCGAGCGAGTACCGCAACATCCTCGCGGACCTCGCGATCAACAGCATTCTCTTCCGTCCTTCGGGGATCAGTCCGGCGATCACGATCGACTGGCTGACGCTGGATGACAACGACAACAACCTCGGCAACGGCACGCCGCACTACAACGAGATTAATGAGGGCTTCAGCCGGCACAACATGCCCGCGCCGCCCCTCGCGCTTCTCCAGTTCAACTACCCCAACGGCAGGCCCGAACGAATCGACCCCAACGGCGGGACGACCTTCCGCGTCGAAGTCTCCGCGCTCAACGGTCAGCCTCAGTCGGGCACCGGCCGCCTCCACTACAACACCGGCAGCGGCTGGGTGGACATCGCCATGAACGAAGTGCAGTCCAACATCTACGACGCCACATTCCCTGCCATCGAGTGCGGACGGCAAGTCGCCTACTACGTCAGCGCCCGCACGACGCAGAACACGCTCGTCACCGACCCGGGCAACGCACCCACGTCGTCGTTCTCCGCTTTGTCCGCCTTCGGCGTCACCATCTTCTTCGACGACAACTTCGAAACCGACCGCGGCTGGACGGTTCAGAATGAGAACCTCACCGACGGGGCATGGGAGCGCGGCATCCCGGCCGGCGGCGGCGCCCGCGAAGATCCCCCAACCGATTACGACGGATCGGGGCGGTGCTACCTCACCGCCAATCGCAGCGGCAACTCTGACGTGGACGGCGGACCCACACGCCTCATTTCACCCACCATCGACATGAGCGCCGGCGACGGCATCGTCCGCTATGCCCGCTGGTTCCGCAGCGTGAACGGCGTGACCGACCGCTTCACCGTCCAGATCTCCAATGACAACGGCAACACGTGGACGACGGTTGAGGACATCCCCAACCAGGCCGCTCAATGGACCAGCCGCGAGTTCCGCGTCAGTGACTTTGTGACGCCGACCTCGACGGTGCGCCTCCGCTTCAATGCCGTGGACAACCCCAACGATTCGGTCGTCGAGGCCGGAATCGATGCCGTGCAGGTCTTCGCCATCAACTGCGGCGGGGGCTATTCGCTCGACGTGACCGGCACGTGCCCCGGCACGGTAACGGTCTCCTGGAGCAACGCCGACCCGAACGTGACGCAGGGCATCGTCTACGGCAGCCGACTGGGCAGCACGACGATTCCGACGGGCGTCTGCCAGGGAACCATCCTCGGCATCGCCGGCAATGTGCAGCTGGTCCGCACGGTGAACACGGGCAGCGGAAGCGGCTCCGTGAACGGCCAGGCGAACCAGGGCGCCTGCGGCGGCTACCTCCAACTCATCCAGGGCAGCGATTGCTCAACGAGCAATCCGGATCAGATTCCGAACTGATTCCTGCCCCACTGCTGGTCTTCACACCCTCCCTCGGCCTTCCGGCCCAGGGAGGGTTTTCATTGGAGTCGGGACCGGCGCAGACGAGACGTGCCAGATCAGACGGGCTGGTTCCCGGGTTCTCAGAGCCGGCAGCACTGAATCGGACGCGTTTCAAGTTGCAAACAGAAAGCGAACGTAAAGAATCTGTGTAATCTGGTCATTTTGGGACGACTTATGCGTTTGAGGCCGTATACTGATGCCGGCTTTGTCCCCGGCCGTGTCCCAAGCGAAGGGGTTGAGAGAGTCGCTCGCCTCGAAGAGCCGCGCCCGCGCATTGACCGGCTCTGCCGCAACGACGACTGATCCGTGGCTTCCTGCCCTGTCGCGCGCGCTGCGCGACCATGATTCCCTCCTGTTGTTTCGTCATCGATGGCGATGCGGTTTTCCGTCGTGCGCTGTGGTGGCGCACGCTGTACTCACTTGGAAGAAGGAGATTGGACATGTTTGCTCATCGTTCGGTTTCGTTGACTGCCATTCTCGGCGCGATGCTTGGCGTGGGGACGTCTGCGGGCGCGCAGACGCTGGACTTCCAGCATCTCGAGCAGAACAACAACCAGGTCAACAACGTCGGCAACGTTGTGACCGAGGACGGCTTTGAGGTCACCAAGGCCCCCGGCGAGCCCTTCGAGTTCGCCGTCT
>CAADHA010000060.1 GCA_900696685.1 uncultured Planctomycetota bacterium | reverse complement strand
CGGCGGCGCACGGCCTCGGTGAGTCGTCCGCCCTCTTCATAGCCGACATAGCCCGGCGGCGCGCCGATGAGCCGCGCGACCGAGTGCTTCTCCATGAACTCGCTCATGTCGATGCGGACCATGGCGTCTTCGGTGTCAAAGAGATACTCGGCGAGCACCTTGCACAACTCCGTCTTGCCCACGCCGGTGGGGCCGAGGAAGAGGAACGAGCCGATCGGCCGGCGCGGATCGCCGAGGCCCGCGCGGCTGCGGCGGACGGCGTCGCTCACGGCCCGCACCGCTTCGTCCTGCCCCACCATGCGGCGGCCGAGATACTCTTCCATGTGGACGAGTTTTTCCTTCTCGCCCTGCACGAGCCGGGCCACGGGGATGCCGGTCCACTTGCTGACGATCTCGGCGATGTGCTCGGGAGTCACTTCCTCGCTGACCATCATGCCGCCGGACTCCTGTCGTTTGCGGAGTTCGGCCTCGGCCAGTTCGACATTCTTCTCGAGGTCGCGCAACTCGCCATACTGGATGCGCGCAGCGCGCTCGAGGTCGCCGAGGCGCTGGGCCTGCTCGAGTTCGGTGCGCTTGGACTCGATCCTCCCCTTCATTTCCTTGACGGTGTCGAGTTCCTTCTTCTGAGCCTGCCACTGGGCAAACAGGCCGCTGCTCTTCTCGCTCAGTTCGGCGAGTTGCTTCTGGACGGCGTCGAGTTGCTTGCGCGAGGCCTCATCGGACTCCTGCCTGAGGGCTTCGCGCTCGATTTCGAGGCGCATGATCTCGCGGCGGAGTTCGTCGAGTTCGCTGGGCATCGAGTCGTTTTCGATGCGCAGGCGGGCGGAGGCTTCGTCAAGCAGGTCGATGGCCTTGTCGGGCAGGAAGCGGTCGGCGATGTAGCGGTGGCTGAGCGTGGCGGTGGCGATGAGGGCGGGGTCGGTGATGCGCACGCCGTGGTGGGCCTCGTAGCGCGACTTGAGGCCGCGCAGGATGGCGATGGTGTCTTCGAGGCTCGGCTCGCCGACGTAAACGGGCTGGAAGCGGCGCTCGAAGGCCGCGTCCTTCTCGACGTGCTTGCGGTACTCATCGAGAGTGGTGGCGCCGATGCAGCGCAGTTCGCCGCGCGCCAGGGCGGGCTTGAGCATGTTGCCGGCGGAGACGGCCCCCTCGGCGGCGCCGGCGCCGACGATCGTGTGCAGTTCGTCGATGAAGAGGATGATCTGCCCCTTGCTCGCGGCCACTTCGCGCAGCACCGCCTTGAGGCGCTCCTCGAACTCGCCGCGGTACTTGGCCCCGGCGAGCAGGGCGCCGACGTCGAGCGCCACGATGCGCGACTGCTTGAGCGAGGCCGGGCAGTCGCCGTTGACGATGCGCTGGGCGAGACCTTCGGCGATGGCCGTCTTGCCCACGCCCGGCTCGCCGATGAGGACGGGGTTGTTCTTCGTTCGACGGCTGAGCACCTGCATGCAGCGGCGGATCTCCTCATCGCGGCCGATGACGGGGTCGAGTTTGCCTTCCTGTGCCTTCTCGTTGAGATCGATGGCGTACTTCTTGAGCGCTTCGTACTGGCTCTCGGCGCCGGGGTCGTGGACGTTGGACACTCCCGAGGCCTCGCGCATCTGCCTGACCGCCTTGAGCACGTCGTCGCGCTTCACGCCGTTGACGCTCAACACTTCTTTCGCGTCGGACTTCACGTCGGCGAGCGCGAGGAGCAGATGCTCTGTTGAGACATAGGAATCGCTTAGCGCCTTCGCCTCCGAGTCAGCCTTGTTGAGCACGGCGATGGTGTCCGAGGCGGTGGCGGGCTGTGTGCCCGAGACGGTCGGAAGGCGCTTGAGTTCGCTGCGCGCAATCGAGGCGATGCGATCGGGGTCCGCGGCGGTGCGTTCGAGGATGGAGTGAGCGACCGATGGCCCGGCCTGGCCGGCGCTGTCGAGCATGGCGGCGAGCAGGTGAAGCGGGCGCAACTCGGCGTGCTGCATGCCCAGCGCGAGTTGCTGGGCGTCGGCGAGCACCTGCTGGGCGAGTGTGGTAAAGCGGTCCATGCGCATAGCGGTTCTCCCCGGGGACGGCGACGGGCCTCCGGTCGTTGGGCCGCAATCGGCGCGCCGCGCCGCTGACCCCGAAACCGCGCTTTTCAGGTCGATTGCGGCCGGCAGGAGGATCGGGAGTACGGGCGGTGGCGAAAGGCGCATGGCGGACTGTCGAAATGGCAGGCAGGGCCTTCCACCTCAGCAGGGTCCATCGGAGCGCGCTGAACGGGTCATTCGTTCAGCCTCATCGCGGATCGCCTCCCCACGCACGACGATCAGGCGGCGCAGATGGCCGGCGAGCACGAGCCGGTCGAGCAACGGGCCGATCGGCCCGCGGGGCGCGGCAAACTCGATCTCGTCGATCATGTTCGTGCGATCGCCGCACGCCTTGAATCGATGGACGTGATCGAATCGTCGACAGGGACCGCGCACCTGGCAATCGCGGAAGTGATGAGGCCGGTCGAACTCGACGATCTGCACCGCGAGGCGATGCCGAATGCCCATGTGCCGCGCTTCCCGTGTGACTTCCTCGCCCGGTCCGATGAGGCCCGAGGTGACGCCGGCGACGGCCCGCTCGCTGGTGCCGGCCATGGTGCGCTGGTGAAAGTCGAAGTCGCGCGCGAGATCGAAACAGGTCTCGGGCGGCGCGGCGATTTCAGTGCGAACCTCGATGCGCATGGCGTGCTCCGCGGCGGCGCCGGGCGCGTAGGCAAGCCGTCGGCACGCGCTGCCGGGCCGATCGTGGCGGCCGACAGCCCGGCGGCACGCTTCACCGCGAATTCGCCGCCTGTCGCCTACTGTTGTCAATCGGCGGATGATTCTGCCCGATGCTGAATCTGCCGCCGGCGCTTTGAGTTTGCAGCCGGCCGGACGCGCGGGCGGTGGATTCAGCCATGCGGTCGAGTCCGTCGCCGTCAACTTCGCATCCCGGAGCCAAGCCGTGTCGATCTCGAAGATGAAACGCATTCTCGTTACCGGCGGGGCCGGGTTCCTCGGCTCGCACCTGTGCGACCGCCTCGTCGCCCAGGGCCACGACGTCATCTGCCTCGACAACTTCTTCACCAGTCAGAAGATCAACATCGCGCATCTTCTGAGCAAGCCCAACTTTGAACTCATCCGCCACGACGTGACGCACCCGATCTGGCTGGAGGTCGATGAGGTCTACAACATGGCCTGCCCCGCCAGCCCCATCCACTATCAGTGGAATCCCATCAAGACAATGAAGACGAGCGTCCTGGGCATCATCAACGTGCTCGGCATGGCCAAGCGCACCCGCGCCAAGGTGCTGCACGCCTCGACAAGCGAGGTCTACGGCGACCCCGAAGTCCACCCCCAGCCCGAGTCGTACCGCGGCAACGTCAACCCCATCGGCCCGCGCGCGTGCTACGACGAAGGCAAGCGCGCCGCGGAGACGCTCTGCTTCGACTACCACCGCAGCAACGGCCTGAACATCCGCGTTATCCGCATTTTCAACACCTACGGCCCGAGGATGCATCCCTACGACGGCCGCGTCGTCTCCAACTTCATCCGACAGGCCCTCACCGGCGAGGACATCACCATCTACGGCGACGGCAGCCAGACGCGCTCCTTCTGCTACGTCGATGATCTCGTCGAAGGCATCATCCGCATGATGAACGGGCCCGACGACTTCATCGGGCCGGTCAACCTCGGCAATCCCTTCGAGTTCACCATTCGGCAACTCGCCGAGATGGTCGTGGAGATGACCCGAACGAAGTCGAGAGTCGTCTACGAAGACCTGCCGGCCGACGACCCGACGCAGCGCCAGCCGGTGATCGACCTCGCACGGCAGCGCCTGGGCTGGGAGCCGAAAGTGCAGTTGCGCGAGGGACTGGCCAAGACGATCGAATACTTCAAGGGTGTGGACCTCAGGCAGTTCCGCGTGCCGACGCCGGGGTGAGGAAGCATTGGGGGAACGCGGCGCCCAGGAAGAGTCTGGCACACCTGCAACGGGAGGAGATCGCTTGTCGCCTCATCCTTCGACTGGCGGATTTGCGGGCGATCCGGGGGCGGGAGAGGCCGGTATTGAGGGGGACGTCGCCGGTTCGTCGTACAACACCCACGCCGAGTAGCGCTTGAATGGCTTGTTGCCTGCCATGGCCACCGTCGCCGTGAAGGGATAGGGCGTTCCGGGCCGGGCGCTTTCCACGCGCACCGTGGTCGTGCCTATCTGGGCGCCGCGGTCGTCGTAGAACGCAAAGGCGACGGAAAGATGTCGCTCTTCGCTGCCCGCGTGAATGATGCTGCCCGAGACGGTCATCTCGTTGTAGAGGACTTTCTCGTCGCGATCCACGTACCAGAAGTCGATGAGCGGGCTATAGCGGATCTCCTCACGCGTTTCGGTCCGGTAGGCATAACCCATGTTGCCGACGAAGGCGCGCTCGCCCACGCGGGTATAGCCGGCCCGGCGCAGCGTCTCAACGCGCTTCTTGAGTACGTCGTCTTCCGTGCTCGATCCGCCCGGCTCACGCTGGCGCAGGCGCTCCTCGCGCTCCTGCTGCTGGCGCAGGCGATCTTCCTCGCGGCGCAACTTCGCCTCGGCCGCCAGCCGTGCCCGCTCCTCGCGTTCGGCCTTCTCGCGGAAGAGGGTGTACTGCTCGTAGTTGTCGGCGTAGGCCTCGTGATCGCGGATGAAGGCCGCAAGATCGTCGCGGTCTTTCGTAACGCGATCGAGTTCGAGCCTCAGCCGCGCCACCTCGCCTGTAAGCCGCAGATTCTCGGCGGCCAGTGAGGCGTTGATGTCGATGAGTTCCTGTATGGCGCGATCAGCCGTGACAACGACCGGCTTGTCCGTGGGCGGATTCTGCGCCGCCCCGGCGGCGAGGCTGAGCACAAGTCCCGTCGCCAGCACGCATGACATAATCACGCCGCCTCGATTCCGTTTCATGGACCACTCCTGATCTCACGGACGCAGTCTCCACCGATCCGGGCCGCACGGCCCAGCGATACTCCGATTCCCTTCGGCCGGAAAGCAACGTCCCATCACAAGACTAGACGCCAGACGCCGCCGGCGCATTCGGTTTCCACGTCGAAGTCGCGGCAGGCAGAGCCTGATCCCCTCTCCCGGCGGGCAAATGCGCGTCAGGGGCTCGTCGATTCAGGCTCAGAAGGTGCGTTCTCGGGCTGCGATTCACTCCCGCCCTGCCCGTCGCCGCCCGCCCCTTCTCCCATGGTCCGGCGCATCCGCGAGCGCAACTGCCGCGCCCGGTCGATCATTGCTTCGTCTGTGTCGCTCACAGGCCGCAGGTCGAAGTGCCACTCGATACGGCTTCGCAAGCGGAGGGGAAGCAGTTCGGCGACGAGATCGGGGCCGGGCAGGTCATAAAGCGGGACTTTCGCCTCCGCCGGGCCGAGGTACGGCTCGTAGCCCTCCTTGACCACGCGCACATCATAGGTTCCGTAGTGCAGGAACGCCGCTTCACAAGGCGTGCGGCCGACTTCCTCGTCGTTGAGGAAAACCAGCGCTCCAGGCGGCTCGGAGGTTATGCGAATGGTTCGCTCGACGCACCCGGCGGCGAGCAGCGTCGCTGCAAGAGTCACGACGGAGCCCATCGCCCGGATCCTGCGTGCCACTGACATGCACGGATCATACCCCCGCGTCGTATGGAGTTCCGGCGGGACGAAAGCACGGAGCCTGTGCCGAGGTGCAGTTCCTCTCCCAATCCGGATTGCCGGAAGGCCCGGCAATACAGGAGAAGTGCGGTGCGTTGAACTTGCGGTCAGTCAAATGTCCCGGCGCGACGAGGCCGCTGCCGCGATCGTGGCGGTCATTCCTTCCGCTTTGGAGCACACCATGAAACTCAATCAGACTTCCTGGCGACGCATTGCCCTGGCAGGCGCGACCATCCTCGTGATCTCGACGTCAGCGCTGGCGCAGGACGCGCCGGCCGAGGCCGTGCCGCGGCCGCGGCGCGAGGCGCAGAGGCAGAGGGAGATGCAGCAGCCGCAGGAGGCGCCCCCGCCTGCCCTGGATGACAGGGCGGCGCGGACCGCGCCCGATCTGGAACAGGCGCGAGAACAACGCCGCGCCGCGCGAAGGCAGTGGCGCCTCGAGCAGCGGGAGATGCGGCGGCAGTTCTCGCAGCCGCCGGTCGAGCGGCCCGGCACGCGGCCGCCGGAGATGCGTGGTGATGGCGGCGGCCCACCGAGCAGGATGCCTCAACGCGACGTCTGGCAGGACAATCGAATGCGCGGACCGCAGGGGCCGATGATGCGTCAGCCGATGCAACGCGGCCCGATGCAGCCGGGCATGCAGGAGGATGGCGGCGGTGGTCCTGGCGATAGGCCCGGGCCGATGATGCAGCGTGGAATGGGCGCGCCGCAGGGGCCGATGATGCGTCAGCCGATGCAACGCGGCCCGATGCAGCCGGGCATGCAGGATGATGGCGGCGGTGGTCCCGGCGATAGGCCCGGGCCGATGATGCAGCGTGGAATGGGCGCGCCGCAGGGGCCGATGATGCGTCAGCCGATGCAACGCGGCCCGATGCAGCCGGGTATGCAGGAGGATCGCGGCGGTGGTCCTGGCGATAGGCCCGGGCCGATGATGCAACG
This sequence comes from uncultured Planctomycetota bacterium, assembly GCA_900696685.1. Classification (GTDB taxonomy): domain Bacteria; phylum Planctomycetota; class Phycisphaerae; order Phycisphaerales; family UBA5793; genus UBA5793. The sequence continues at coordinate 56,588 of CAADHA010000060.1, read as the reverse complement.
CGGCATGCGCGGTCCGCGCGAGCCGATGATTCGCCCGCGCCTCCAGCGCCTGCCGATGCAGCGCGGCTTGCAGCGCGGCCCGCAGCGTAGGCCTGAGAGTCCCGATCAGCCGCCTCTGCCCGAGTGGTAGAAGGCACCCCGCGACTCTGACTCACATACCAAGCGCCCCTGTCTCACGGCGGGGGTGCTTCGCTTTCCTCTCCATTCGACGCGCTGCTCGCCCTCTGGACAGTCTGCATGGTGGTGTTTCAGATCGTCGAAGTGATCTGAAGCCCGGCCGGCTTGGCTCATGACGGCGCCTCAGTGTGCTTCAACTCAGACCTCGGCCGCGTCCGAGGCGAGTTGCAGGTAGATCTGCTGATAGTGCTCGAGGATGATGCGGATGTCGGCAACCCGCTCGACGCGGGAGCGAGCCGCTTGCGCGAGCGCCCTCCGCCGTGCGGCATCGCTCCACAGTTCGAGCCAGGCGGCGGCGATGAGATCAGGCCTCGCCGGCTCGACGAGGCGCATCATTGTCGCGTCAAACCAGTCGGTGACGCCGGGAATGGCGGTTGCGATGCAGGGGATACCCGCTGCCGCCGCTTCGAGCAGCGCGTTCGGACAGCCTTCTCGCTCCGAAGGAAAGACGAAGACATCCGCCTGTGCGAGGCACGGCTGCGGGTCGTCGATCGAGCCGTGAAACCGCGCCTCGGGTGAGCGTCGCTGAAGTTCGGCAAGGTCCGCGCCGTCGCCGACGAGATGCAGTTGTGCATCGGCGTGCGCTGCGCGCACGATCGAGAAGGCGTCGAGCAGGTCGCCCAGGCGCTTGCGACCCTCGAGCCGGCCGACGTAGATCGCTCGCTCCGCGTGCCGTCGAATCTCGACGGGTGACGCAGGGACGACGACGGCGTTGGGCAGACGTTCGATCCGCTCGCGCGCGATGCCGACTCCGAGCAACTCTTCCTCGATGGCGCTGCTCAGGGCGATGAAGCGCTCGCAGTCGCGCAGCACGCTCCACGCCTTGGCCATGAGGCGCTGCTGGCGGCGCAGGCGCCACGGTTCAAGGCGCCGCACGGCGGCCACCTCCGGCGGAAACGCGTGCGGATCCGCGTAGCGCTGTGCATCGCCCTGTGTCGCGATCTTGAGGATCGCTGGAACGCCCCGACGCCGCCCCCGCGCGACAACCGCCGCAGAGAACGGATCAACGGCGTGAACGTGCAGCACCTGGGCCGACGAGATCGCCGGGTCGATGGCGCTCGCTGAAGCGCGACCCAGCGTCCAGGCCACCCCGTGGAGTGTGAGGGAACCCGTCCGATGCCGCAACCGCCGGGCGTGTGAGGCATGGGTGATGAGCGAAGCCGGTGGGCCCGCGGCGCCCTGGGCGCCGGCGAGAAGCAGCGCCTGCCGTTCATATCCGCCGATCCGGGCGGCGAGCGGCACGACGTGGGCGACCTGAATCGGCATCAGACGGATTCTACAATGACCGCGTGTAGAGACGACCCGGTGGCTGGGCTTTATCGCACTGCCCAAGGGTGCAGGCAAGATCGAACGCCTTGGGCCGCGCGGCCTGGCCGGGCGAAGGGCCGGATGATGCCGCCTACGGCCGTAGCGCCTCCCGCAAGCCGAGGTCCACGTGATGCGAGTCGAACCCAAGCCCAAGCGCGGCCTCGTATCGTCGGCCATCCGCGACGCCGGGCAGACGCTGCACTGGCTTGGCCGCCGCTTCGGCCGCGCGGGGCGTGGGCACGTTGCCCGGCGAGTGTGGGAGATCTGGCGCGAAGGGGGCGCCTCGCTGGTGCGCGATTACATGCTCAGCGAGCAGGCCGCCGCACAGCGCGAGAAGGCCTACGAGCAGTGGCGGCGCACGATCGAACCGCGCCTGCTCGCTGCCGAAGCCGTAACGGATGAGTTGCTTGCGCGCGGGCCGCGATTCTCCGTCATCGTACCGGTGTTCAATTCGCCGCCCGCCATGCTCCGCACGTGCGTCGAGTCCGTCCTGGCGCAGACTTATGCGAAGTGGACGCTGCTGCTCATCGATGATGGTTCGACGGCGACGGGCACGATCGACGTACTCAACTCGATGGAGCCGCGCGATGATCGCATCGTGCTCATCCGCCGCGCCGGTCAGGGAGGCGTTGCGGCGGCGACCAGCGCGGGGCTGCGCGCCGCCGAGGGCGAGTTCATTGCGCTGCTTGACCATGATGACGAACTCAGTCCGCACGCGCTGGCCGCGATGGCCCGGCGGATCGTCGATCAGCCCGAACTCGATCTGCTCTACAGCGACGAGGACAAGATTGATGAGCAGGGCAGGCGGCACACGCCGGTCTTCAAGCCCGCCTTCAGCCCGCATCACCTCTTCACGAGCAACTACCTCTGCCACCTGCTCGTCGTGCGGAGCGAACTGATGCGGGAAGTGGGCGGCGCGCGCAGTGCGTACAACGGTGCGCAGGACTACGACCTCGTGCTCCGCTGTGTCGAGCAGACAAGGCGCATCGCCCACGTGCCCCTCGTGCTCTACCACTGGCGGACACATTCCGGTTCCACCTCGGGCGCCGGCCGGGCCAAGCCCTGGGCGGCGGAAGCGGGGCGGAGGGCCTTGCGCGACGCGATGCAGAGGCGGCGCGTCGAGGCGAGCGTTGAACACAGCCCGTTCCTCCTCTCCTATCGCGTGAGGCCGCAGGTCACCTGCGATGACCAGGCGGACGTGGTGCGCACGGGGGCGGACGGCTCGCTTGATCCGGCAGTGCTGCATGCGAGCAAGGCGGGCGGCGCATCGCGATGGGTGCTCGCCCTCTCGCCGGAGATTTCGTCCATCGGGCCGCGCGACACGCTGCATCTCATTGAGGCGGCGAAGATGCCTGAGGCAGGCCCCGTCGGCGCCGTCGTCATCACCCGCGAAGGGAGAATCGATGATGCGGGCTGGTTCGTCGATGAGCGAGGCAACTTGCGCGGCCGGTATCGTGGCGCCGCCTCTGCTCAGCCGGGAGTCGGGTGGTCGCTCCGCCTGCCTCGCAACGTCTCGATCGTCGGACCGCAGTGCCTGCTGGTCGAGCGGTCGCGGCTGCTCCGCATTCTTGAAGAGGGTGCGGGCGAGCCGTGGTGGCTCGCCCTGGCGCGCGCCATGCGCGCGGACGGACGGTCTGCTCAGATCGTCGGCGAGGTGCAGGTCAGGCGGCGCGGCGGGATGAGTGAGCCGATCCTCCCCCGCGTCAAGGACTGGCGCGACGGACTGCTGAGCGAACACCTCGCATGGGTCGAGCCCGCATACGCCCCGCCGATTGAGTCCGGACCCCCCACGATGGCAGACAGCGAGTCAGACGATCGGGAGGCGCCATGTGCGGCATCGCCGGCCTGATCGATCTCGACCCGCGCCTTGATCACGATGCGCTGGCGTCGCAGGTGATCGTCATGCGCGAGCGCCTCGTCCACCGTGGGCCGGATGATGCGGGCGTGCTCCTCGAGCCTCGTCTGCGACTGGCGCTGGGACACCGCCGCCTGAGCATCATCGATCTCACCGAAGCCGGCGCCCAGCCGATGACGAGCGCCTGCGGCCGGTTCACCATCGTCTACAACGGCGAGGTCTACAACGCGGCTGACCTGCGCGCCGGTCAACCGCACATCCGCTGGCGGGGACACAGCGACACCGAAGCGCTCCTCGAACACCTTGCCGCCCGCGGCGTGGACGGCATCAACGACCTCAACGGCATGTTCGCCTTCGCCCTGCTCGATCGGGGCAAGCGCGAACTTGTTCTTGCGCGCGACCGCTTCGGCAAGAAGCCGCTCTGCTACTCGATCTCGAAGGACGGCCGCCGATTCGCGTTTGCTTCCGAACTTTCGGCGCTGCGCACACTGCCTTGGTTTGACTCCTCCATCGATCGCGGGGCGCTGGCGGCGTACCTTCTGCTTCAGTATGTGCATCAGCCGCGAAGCATCCATGCCGGGGCGAGGAAACTCCCGCCGGGCTGCTTCGTGCGCGTGCGGCTCGGCGAGCGGATCTTCGTCGAGGAGCCGCAGCAGTGGTTCGACTGGTCTCCGCAGGCGGAATCGGAAGAGCCGGTGGACGAAGCGCGCGTCAAGGCGCTGCTCGACGAACTCGATGAACTGATCGCGTGCGCGGTTCGGCGGCGGCTCGTGAGCGATGTGCCTCTGGGCGTCCTGCTCAGCGGCGGGATCGACTCGGCCCTGATCGCTTCGGCGATGACGCGCCTGGTCTCCGAACCCGTGCGGTCCTTCAGCATCGGCTTTGACGGCAGCGAAGAGAGCGAGCACGTTGAAGCGCGTGAGGCCGCAGCGAGCCTCGGCACACTGCATCATGATGAGATCCTCCGGCCCGGCATCCTCGAACTCCTGCCGACGATCGCCGCGTCTCTTGATGAACCGCTCGGCGACAGCAGTTGCCTTCCGACGTGGCTTCTGGCGCGCCTGGCCCGCCGCGAGGTCAAGGTCGTCCTGAGCGGCGACGGGGGCGATGAGCTCTTCGGCGGCTACCAGCGCTATGCCGAAACGTTGCGCGAACAGACGCAACTGGCGCACCGCCTGCGCTACGTGGCCGCGCAGCGGCGCCGCTGGAGTGCGGCCGACGCCTACTGCTCGCCGCGATTCTGGATGCTCATGCCCGACGCTGTTTCGGAGATGCTCGGGCAGTGGCCGCCGTTCGCCGCGCAAGCGGCGGGCGAAATGCGCCGCACGCTGGCCGACGAGGCCCGCCCTCTCATCCATCGCATGCGCGACCTCGACGTGCATTCTTATCTTCCCGGCGCCGTGCTCGCGAAAGTCGATCGCATGACGATGGCGCACGGCCTCGAGACGCGCAGTCCATTCCTCGATCCGGAGGTGGCGGCGTTTGCCGCCCGCCTGCCCGCGTCGCTTGCCGGCAGCGCGATGCGCCTCAAGCCGATGCTGCGCGATCTGCTCGCCCGCCGCTCCCCGCCGGCCTGGGCGCGGCGGCCCAAGAAGGGCTTCGGCCTGCCCTCGAGCGCATGGAGTCAGGCCGCGATGATCAATCTCTGCGACGAGTTGCTCCTCGCGCCCGAGGCGTGCGTGCGCGGCCTGCTCGATGAGCAGGCGCTCAGGGCGTGGGTCGACCGCCAGCGCCAGCCGCAAGCGTTCAGCGTCTACCAGGCCTGGATGCTGCTTGTGCTCGAACTCTGGCTTCGGAGCATCGAGGAGCCGGCGGCGGCACGCGTCGAAGTCGCCATGAGTCCGCGTCCCGCGGGCACGGGTCGCTGACGGCCATGGCGACGACCGCCCGACTGCTGCCGCACCTGCTTGTCGACGCCGGCTCGCGCAGAGCCGGCCTGCCGCATCGCCGCCTCATCATCATCTCCGATGAACCGTTGTGTGCGGCGGAGCTGCGATCGCTCTTTCCGCGGCTGGAGTCCGCGGTCTTCGTGCATGACGCCGAGGCGGCTGCGTCGGGGCCCGGCAGCGGCGAAGGACTGCGCATCGATCATGCAATCTGGTGCCCGCAGACGCCGGACGGTTTCGACGCTCAGGCGCAGCGCGTGCTGCGCCGCAGCGGCGTGGCCGCGTTCCTCAAGCCCCATGTCCAGTGCAGCGGCCGCATGTTGCGCGATCTGCGCCGGTGCGGCGTGCGCACGGCGATCTTTGATGAGTGCGGCCGTTGGAGCCAGGTTGGAATCACCCGTGCCATTGCGGCGAAAGTCCGCCTCGACCGCTTTCCCAGGCGAATGCACGGCCGCGCAGTGCCGGTGCTGGTGCGCATCGGTGCGGCGGTTGATCGATCGGTTCTCAGCGTCGTGCGGGCCGTGATCATGAACGAATCGCTCGTCCGCCGCGGCGCAGATGAGGAGGCCGTCGCCCGCTTCCATGAAGCGCTGAGCCGCATCGAGGAGCCGCAGCCGCCTCGACGACAGGTCAAGCGCATCCTGCATTACGTGAGCAGCCTGGATTCCGGGGGAGCCGAGCGTCAGGTCGTTCACGTCGCCAAGAGCCAGCATCAGCGCGGGCTGGAAGTCTGCGTACGCACGCAGTCAGCGGTCTCCGGTCCCCGGGCACACTACCTTCCGATGCTGGTGGAAGGGGGAGTTACCGTGCGGCAGGCCGGTGCGGTCGAAGTCGGGTTGCTCGCCTCCCTGGCGCAGCGCCTCGCCGAGTCGCCTGGCCGTGCTCACTCGCTGCGCTGCGTGCCGCCGACGATTCGCGCCGGCGTGCTCGACATTCTGGGCGAAGTGATGCTTGAACGTCCTGACGTGCTGCACTGCTGGCTCGACGAGCCGAACATCCTCGGCGCAGTCGCGGGTCTGCTCGCCGGCGTGCGTCGCATCGTCATCTCGACGCGCAACGTCAATCCGAGCCGCTTTCCGCACCTGTACCGCACCTGGATGCGGCCGTGGTACCGATTCCTCGCATCGCGGCCGGAGATCGTCTTTGCCGGCAACTCGCGCGCGGGCATCATCGACTATGCTGCGTGGCTCGGCATTGATCCTGCTCGCTTCATGCTGCTGCGCAACGCGGCGCCGTCCCGGGCGTTCGCCAATCCACCGCTCCCCGCGGTCAAAGCGATCCGGCGCGAAGCCGGCGCATGCGGCGGGGTGCCGCTTGTCGTCGGCGTCATGCGCCTGTCGATTGAAAAGCGGCCCGATCTCTTCGTGGAGACGATCCGGCGCGTGCGGCTGGTGAAGCCGGACTGCCGCGCGGCCATCGCCGGTGTCGGCCCGCTCGAAGGCGAGGTGCGGCGACAGATCGCCTCGCTGCGCCTCGATCACGCGATCACGCTCCTTGGCCAGCGCCGCGATGTGAACGCCATCCTCGCCGCAGCCGACGTCGTCCTCCTCACCTCCGATCACGAGGGCACGCCCAACGTTCTGCTTGAAGCACTCGCGCTCGGCCGCGCCGTCGTGGCCACGGACGCGGGGGGCGTGGGCGAAGTCATCGAGCACGATCGCACCGGCCTGCTCGCGGAGTGCGGCGATGTCGGCGCCCTGGCCGCCGCGGTCAATCGCGTTCTCACCGACTCATCCTTCGCCGAGCAACTCGCCGCCGCCGGACGGGAAATCGTCCGTGAGCGTTTCAGCCTCGATGCCGTCGTCGATCAAACGCTCGCGGCCTATGTCATCTGATCGATCGCCCCCCCATGAAACCGGATCCAGCCGGAAGAACTTCGACCACTGCCTGTACAACTCAGGCTCAGCGATGCGCAGGTTGGCCGGCTGTCCGAAGAACGTTTCCGTGACGACGGCGAAGAACTCCGCTTCGTCCGTCGCGCCATAGGGGTCGATCGCGGTCTCGCGGCCGCCCTCAACAAGGCGCTTGTGCCGCGCGAACGCCTCGCGGAAGGCACGCGCCCACTCGCGCGCCCCGCCCTCGGGCTGCTCGTGCGGCTCGGCCGAGGAGAGGCCCCACTCATCGTCGACCTGGTGGGCGAACTCGTGCAGAACCACGTTCTCCCCGTTCTCGCCGTCCGCCGACTCCTCCATGACGTCGCGCCAGGACAGGACGAGCGAGCCTTCCGCCCACGACTCTCCTGCACGCGGCTCGTGATCCTCGACAACGATGCCGCTCTCGTGCTGCTCCGCGGCCGGGGCGACATACTCGTCGGGATAGACGAGGATCGACCGCAGGGCGGGGAAGTAGTCCGTCTCGCGGTGCAGCAGGAGAAGGCATGCCTGCGCTGCGATGGTCAGCCTGACTTCGTCTGTAATTGCCATGCCGCCGCAGCCTTCGAACCGCTTCTCGTCGAGGAACACGAGGATGTGGCGGAGCAGTTCGAGCCGGTCGGCGGCGGGCAATCGGCTCCAGAGAGCGACTCGCCGTTCGATGATGGCCCGCCACTCGTGCGGAAACGGCCGCGCGGCCACGCTCGCCCGCCTCCTCCTCTTCCCGCCACCCAGCCAGCCCAGGAACTTCAGGATCGGCATGGCGCATTCTAAGGTGGATGCCTGTCTCGCGTGCGTCCCGCAGAAGCCGCCATATCATCCTCCCACACCGCACGAAGCAGGATCAGACGGAGCCGATTCATGGCGTCGATTCAGGCGTCGAACAACCCATTCATGCGCGTCGCGCCCGGAACGGACGTGCCGCGCACCGTCAATGTCATCGTCGAGATTCCCAAGGGACGTCGGAGCAAGTTCGAGGTGGACAAGGCCAGCGGCCTTCTCAAACTTGACCGCTACCTCTACTCGTCCGCCCACTACCCCGGCGACTACGGCTTCATCCCGCAGACGCTCGCGGAGGACGGCGACCCGCTCGACATTCTGGTCATGGTCAACGAGCCGACGTTTTCGGGCTGCCTCATCGAGGCGAGGGCTCTGGGTCTGTTCCGCATGACGGACAGGGGCGACAATGACTACAAGGTGCTCGCCGTGCCCGCGACGGACCCGACCTTTGCCGAGTTCCGCGACCTGTGGCGCGTGCCGGCCCACTTCCTGCGCGAAGTCGAGCACTTCTTCACCACCTACAAGCAACTTGAGGATGCCGGCGACGTGAAGACGCTTGGATGGCAGGACTCGGCCGCGGCCCACGCCGAGATTCTCTCTTCGATCGATCGCTACGAGCGCCACATTGCGGCGCAGGCGGCGCACGCCTGAAGCCGCGCCCCGCCCGCCGCGGACCGGCCGTGATGGAGTACCGTTGCCGATGATGCAGCCGCATTACTACTGGGAACCGCAGCCGATGGCGCAAGCACTGGTGCGCGAAGTCGTTGAACGACTGCTCTCCCGCTGCGATCGCGCGGCCGAACTGGCACGCCGCATGCGACAGGAGACGGCCACGCGCTTCATCGACTGGATCGACTCGATCGAAGTGCCCGCGCGCGAGGACTGGGAGACGATGCTGAGCAAGGCGGGCTTCGCCTGCCGCGAACTCGTCGGCTCGTCGCGCGTGATGGTTCACGAGGGCGGGATCTTCCCGGCCTTCGTCGTCTCCAGCACGACGGTCCTGCGCGTCTTCGTGAAGGTCGAGTCCGTGGCGGACTTCATGGCCGCATGGATGATCTCCAACGACCATGTCATCGAGGGCGAGCCTTTCTCGGCGGTCCGCCGCGCGCCTGTCTTTCACGGCGACGGGGCGGACTTGTGGGTGATCGAGCGGCACGGCTCGCGCAGCGTTGTCGTCCCGCCTGCCGATCCGCAGCGATCCATCCGCATGGTGCGGCACTTCGAGTCCCTCCGCCGGCGCGAACGCGACTGGCCGGAGGACGACCAGGGCTTTGCGCGGGTGAACCGCCTCGTCGATGCCGCGATCGCCGATCTCGGCGTCGACATGGCCTGCGACATCTTCTTCGCCGCCGAGCGAGAATACTGGGCCCGGCGCAACCGTGCCGCGCGCATCCAGAAGGGCCGGCAGGACGCGCTCGGCCTGGGGTGGGCGAATCACGATCATCACACCTTTCGCTCGTCTCGGCAACGTTTCCGCCAACTCGTCGCTCTTTTCGAACGCCTCGGCATGCAGCCTCGCGAGCGCTTTTACGCCGGCGCCGAGGCGGGCTGGGGCGCGCAGGTGCTTGAACAGCCGGTGTGCGGCATCGTGGTCTTCGCCGACGTCGATCTCTCACCCGACGAGGTCGCCGGCGACTTCGCCCACGAGATCCTCTCCGAACGAAGGGAACTCGGAACAGTCGGCTTGTGGTGCGGGCTGCACGGCGAGTCGGTCCTGCAGGCCGGAATGCACCACCTTGAATGCCAGTTCGATCACGCGGCGCTGTGCGACCAGCTGCAGGCGGCCGGGGTCGGCACCATGGCGCCCTTCACCGACCTGCCCTACCTGCGGCAGGCGTTCACCGAAGGGGAGCGATGGAAAGTTTCGGAAAAGCGGCTCGCGCGGCTGCTCGAGAACGGCCAGATCACGCCGGCGCAGGCCAACCAGTTCCGCATGACCGGCGCGATCGGCTCACATCTCGAGAACCTCGAGCGCAACGACGGCTACAAGGGCTTCAACCAGCAGGGCGTCTCTGACATCATCGCACGCACCGACCCGAGGCGCGAAGCGCCCCAGGCGGAACTTCTGGGCGCATAGGGCGCTTCGGCTCGCGTCGTCTGAATCAGGCGATCAGATCTTCGGCGCGGGATCGAACATCGTGTCGATCTCGGTCTGATTCACGTGGTTGAAGAGGTTCGTGAAGTAATTGACGGTCATCACTGCCAGCGTCTCGACGACGGCGGCGTCATCAAAGCCCGCGGCGCGGAAGTTCTTGAGATCCTGATCGCTCACGTGGCCCTTCTTCTCGAGCACGGCCGTGGCAAAGCGGAGCAGGGCCTGGTTCTTCGGGTCCGTCGCGGCGCCGTTGCGTGCCATGATGGCTGCGTCGGCGTTGACGCCGAGCGACGAAGCAACCTTGGTGTGGGCCGCGAGGCAGTAGTCGCATCCCGTGGTCTGGGCGCAGAGCAGGGCGACGAGTTCATGCTGCGCGGGCGTCAGCGATCCGCCTCGCACACCGCCCGCAAACTTGACGAACGCATCGAGCACCGTCGGGTTGTTCGCGATGCCGCGGTAGATGTTGAGTTTCTTCTTCGCCAGCGGGCCGTCGAAGAGTTCCTTGGCCTTGCCGGTTGCGGTGGCGGGGTCAACGACGTTGAGACGTGCCATGGAGTCTGCCTTTCCAGTTTGAGAGGTGTGGTCCTTGTGCGGTACGCCTGGGCGGCAACAGCCGTTCGCGCCGCACAGGGCCTTCCGTCGGCCGCGGCGGCGAATCAGGCAGTCACCGGATGATCGGAACCCAATCGTCGCGCGGCCACAGGGAAACCGCCCCGATCGAGGGGCGAGCGGCACGGCTGCTCAGGTCAGGCCGGAGACTCCGGCGAAACGGCCATGGCCTCATCGACCTTGCGCATGAGATCGACGTAATCCATCTGCGCCATCTGCATATCGCGGAGCCTGGCATGCATCGCGATCCTCCCCTGAAGATCGGAGAGCCGGCGCTTGTCTTCAACCTCGATCGGCCTGCCTTGCGATTCCTTCTCGGCGAGCAGATCCATGTGGCGCGAATAGTCGGCGAGCAGGCGCTGCGCCTCGGTGTCCTCGCGGATGGCGGCGAGGACGGCCTCGTACTTCTTGACGGCCGGATGGGCGGCAATCATGGCGCCAAGGCGTTTCGCCGCTTCGATGATCTGGTTCATGTCGGACATTGATTGAATCGTAGGCGTCTCCGCCGCACTGCTATGATCGCCCGGTCCCGATGACTCCGGATGGATGACATGCCCCTTCGCTACAAGAGCCGCCTGCTCGCGCACCTGCAGGATCGCCGCTATGAACCGGTCGGTTTTGAGCCGCTCGCCGAGCAGGTCGGCGTCGAGCCTGAGGACCTGCCGGCCTTCGAGCAGGCGCTGGACGAACTGATTGCTTCGGGCCTCGTGGTGACGAGTCCCGGCGGCGAGTACATGCTCCCGCCCATCGGACGAGAGGTGACGGGCACAGTCCGCGTCAACGCCAAGGGATTCGGGTTTCTCATTCCCGACACGCCCAACCGCGAAGGCGATCTCTTCATTCCGCCGGGCGCGACGGGCACGGCGGTGAGCGGCGACAAGGTCCGCGCGCGGGTGGTGCGCGGCCGGTCGCGCGGCGGGCCGCCGGGCGCATCGCCCTACACCGGCGAAGTCGTCGAAGTCATCCGCCGCGCGCGATCGGCCTACGTCGGCACGCTGCGCCGCATCCAGCAGCACTGGCTCGTCGAGCCGGATGACCGGCAACTGCATGATCTCATCCGCGTGCGCGACGTCGGCGCCAAGAACGCCAAGGAAGGCGACAAGGTGGTCGTCGAGATGATCCGCTACCCCGAAAGCGGGCAATGGGGCGAAGGGGTCATCATCAAGCGACTCGGCGAGGCGGGGCAGCCCGACGTCGAGACGCAGGCGGTCATCCACACCTACAGCCTGCCCGGACCATTCCCTGAAGCGTGCCTCGAACAGGCCGCCGAGACGGCCCGGGAGTTTGCCGACACCGAGAAGTTCATCGCAGACCGCGAGGACCTGCGCGAGCGCTTCATCATTACGATCGATCCTCCCGACGCGCGCGACTTTGACGATGCCATTTCGATCGAGCGACTTGAAGATGGCGGTTGGGAACTGGGAATCCATATCGCCGACGCGTCGACGTTCGTCACGCTCGACTCGCCGCTTGATCTCGAAGCGCGCCGGCGAGGAAACAGCGTCTACCTGCCGCGCCACGTTATCCCCATGCTCCCCGAGGTGCTCAGCAACGGCGTGTGCTCGCTCCAGGAAGGGGTCGATCGCCTCACCAAGTCGGTCTTCATCCGCTATGACGGCAAGGGCGTGGGGCGCGACGAGCGCTACTGCAACTCGGTCATCCGGTCGAGCAAGCGGCTCACCTATCTCGAAGCCGAGCATCTCATCCTCGGCAATGAAACCGAGGCTCGCAAGCACTCGATGAGCGAGACGGACTATCCGGGTCAACTCCTGCCGACGCTCAAACTGATGGATGAACTGTCGAAGATCCTGCGCAAGCGGCGAACGAAGGACGGCATGATCGTGCTCACGCTGCCGGAAGTGGAGTTGATCTTCGATGACGCCGGGCACGTGATCGGCGCCGAGCCGGAGGACGACGCGAGCACGCACGGGCTGATCGAGATGTTCATGGTGGAGGCGAACGAGGCCCTGGCGCGTCTCTTCGACCGCCTGGGCGTGCCGATCCTGCGGCGAACGCACCCTGATCCTTCGACCTTCGACCTCGGCGAGTTGCGGCAGTTCTTCCGCGTGGCGGGGCTGAACCTGCCCAGGAGCCCGACGCGGTTTGAGTTGCAGCACGTGCTGGAGGCGACGCGCGGCACGCCGCGCCAGCACGCGATTCACCTCGCCATCCTCAAGAGCCTCACCAAGGCGGAGTATTCGCCGGCGCTCATCGGCCACTTCGCCCTCGCCAGCGCGCACTACGCACACTTCACCAGCCCGATCCGCCGCTACCCCGACCTCGTCCTCCACCGGCAACTGAGCGCGTTCCTCGAGCGCACGCGCAACGGCCGCGACCGGCCGCGAGGCAAGGGTCTCAAACAGATCGGCAACGCAATGCGCAAGGACAGGCGATGTCCTGATGAGGCAAGGCTCATCGAGGTCGGCGGCCGATGCAATGAAACCGAGCGAGGCGCGGAGATGGCCGAACGCAGCCTGCGCACCTTCCTCGTTCTCCAGTTCCTCGCCGAGAAGCACCAGGGCGACGTGATGAACGGCGTCGTGACCGGATTGTCCGAGTCTGCTGTGTTCGTGCAACTTGAGAGCTGCCTCGTCGAGGGATACGTCAACGTGCGCGATCCCGAGTCGTTCGAAGACGGCGACGGCGGCAAGGCGCGCGAGAAGGGCGATCGCGGCAGACGCTGGCGCCTCAACCAGCAGACCGGCGCGCTCGTGGCTGAAAGCGGCGCGACGATCCAGATCGGCGATCGCCTCAAGGTGCGCCTCGTGATGATCGACCCGCCCGCTCGCCGCATGGACCTGCGCATCGTCGGCAAGGCGTCGGTGACTGATTCCGGTCGTGGGGCGAAGATTCACCACAAGGAACAGAAGGGCACAAAGCAGGCGCAAGGGGGAGGTAAGAAGAAGAAGTCGATGGCCAAGGGCAGCCGGAATGCGGCGACGAGAGGATTCGGCAGGAAGAAGAAGCGCCGGTGAAAACTGCCCGACTCCTTCATGCCCCCATTGCGCCCTTGAGTCCTTTGTGGTGAACGAGGCGCGCCCGACTCAGCAACGACCCAGAAACTCGCGCCGCGCGTCGGCGAGGGCGTTGAAACTCGCCCGCCAACTCTGCACGTCGGTCTGGTCGATCTCGGCGGAGATGACCTCGGGCTGATTCTCCGCCTGCGCGAGCGCCTGCCCTTTCGGGTCGATAAGACGCGAGCCGCCGAGGTAGGTGAGGAATGGGTCGCGGCCGCAGCGGTTGAGGCCCAGCACGTAGGCCTGGTTCTCGATGGCGCGGGCGTTGAGGAGGGTGAGCCAGTGGTGGTGCCGCGGCGCGGGCCAGGAAGCGCCGAGGGTGAAGAGTTCGGCGCCGAGGTCGATCGTCGCCAGGCGCCAGATCTCCGGGAAACGCAGGTCGTAGCAGATCAGCGGGCACACCTTCAGGCCGTGCCAGTCAAAGGTGACGATCCGATCGCCGCCCATGAAGGTGTCGGTTTCTCTGCCGCCGCTGAAGGGGAAGATTTTGGAATAGCGGCAGATGAGCTCGCCCTTGGGGTTGAAGACGACGGCGTCGTTCGTCGCCTTGCGGCCCGGGTCCGGCCGCTGCACGGATGCCCCCTGGAGGTACACGCCCCAGCGCTTTGCCGCCGCGGCGCACCATGATTCGCTCGCGTGGCCCGTCGCCTGCTCGGCCGTGACGGTGGTGTTGAGGCTGAAGCCGACGTCGAACATCTCCGGCAGGACGATGAGCGAGCCCCCCGGAGGCGCCGCCTGCTCGACAAGACGTTCGACGATCGCGTGGTTCGCGGCCTTGTTCTCCCAGACGATGTCGAACTGGACGGCAAACACGCGCGGCATGATGAACAACACTAGACCGGCCGCGGGCGCACGCCCGCACGTCATGTCCTCCATGGAGGGGGCTGGATGCACCCACGATTCGCTCGAAGACTCGCTCATCGTGGGCGTGGGCGCAGGACTACGATCGCCCCATGACCATCGACCTGCGCATCGAGCGACTCAAGGCCGACGTGCCTTTGCCTGCGTACCAGAGTGAGAATGCGGCCGGCATGGACCTCCACGCCGCGATCGACGCGCCCGTCACTCTCAAGCCCGGCGACATCCGGCTGATTCCCTGCGGCTTCCGCATGGCCGTGCCCGTCGGCTACGAAGCGCAGATCCGGCCGCGCTCCGGCCTGGCGAGCAAGAATGGAGTCTCGATGCCCAACGCTCCCGGCACGATCGACGCCGACTATCGCGGCGAGGTGTGTGTGCCGCTCATCAACCTCGGCCGCGAGCCCTTCACCGTCGAACGGCACATGCGCATCGCCCAGATGGTCATCGCACCCGTGGCTCACGCCAGGATCATCGAAGCGACAGACCTCGATCAGACCGCGCGCGGAACAGGCGGATTCGGCTCGACGGGGCACTGACGACGCGAGCCGATGCTGCGTACTCAGTTCTCCTCGCGCTTCTTCTCTTCGGGGAACAGCAGGTAGCGCAGCGGATTGAACGGATCGCCGTCGTATTCCACGACACCTGCATGCCCGTCGAGAAACGCCATCGAATAGGCGCTGTCGGCCATGTGATGGTTCGCTCGCGGCACGTCGCGGAACACGGCGTGAAAGCTGCCCGGCTCATCGAGATACGCCACCATCTGCGAAGCGATCTGAAGCCGCGCGCGGGTGAAGGCCCTCACGCCTGCCGGCCACGTCAGCGGCTCGGCTACATCGCTGTAGTGGAACGCATGGAAAGAGAACCACGTGGCGTTGAAGCCGTAGGAAGTGCCCACAAGGCGGTACGCGCTCGTACCGGCCGTCGGCTCAGGATCGGAGTAACGCTCAGTGAGGTTGAACAGCCGATCACTCGGGCACTCAAAGACGGGAAAGTTGAACCGGTCGGGGTTCATGAACTCAGACAGACCGTCTCGCGCGTCGCCACACGGCCTTTCGGGATGCACGTAGCGGTTGAGCGGTCGTTCGTAGGGGAGGTACAGGTGGCTCCACTGGCCGTTGGTGCGAGTGGTGTAGCGTCCGCCGTGGCTGTAGTTGTCGAGCACGGCGTGGCCGCGCGGTACGCGGATCGGCATCACATCGCCGTGTTCGTCCAGGTACATCGCCGTCGCGGTCATGATCTGGTCGAGGTTGCTCAGACAGCCCGCCTGCCGGGCTGCGTGTCGCGCTCGGGAGAGGACCGGCAGCAGCATCGCAATCAGCAATCCGATGATGGAGACGACTACGAGCAGTTCAACAAGTGTGAACGCGGCGGTCAGCCGGCGGAATTTGGAGGGTTGAACATGCATGGCTCAAACCGGCAAGCGAATGTCGAGGACGCATCATAGAAGCCTGCCGGAATCGCTTTCTATTCCAATGTGCGGCTCCTGATCGGGCTTTGCATGCGAACATGCGGCGAAAAGACGTCCGCCGGAAGCCGAACAGACTTTCTTCACGCCGACTTCGCCGCCGGTTCGATATCATTGGGCGGACCATTGCGCGCCCGTTGCGCGGGCCGTGGCCGCATGGGCCGCCGGGCGAACCGCGCGTGGGCCGGGGATGTAACTGACCGCATGGCACGAGCGAAGCCCAAACCCGCCAGTTCCGAAGCCGGGAAGGAGACCGCGCGGCCGGGCATGTCCCTTGCGTGGCGCCTTGTCGGCTGGCTGGCGCTGGCCGGACTGGTCGCGTTCCTCGGCGCGTCGCTGCTGAGTTTCGACGCTGCCGACTGGCCGAGTCATGCCGTCTCGATCCACAATGATCCGCCGAAGAACTGGTGCGGCCGCATCGGCGCCTTCGTCGCCTACTACGCCTACCACGCGCTGGGCCACGGCCTGTGGGCCGGTCTGGCGCTCCTGCTCGCCTATCTCGCGCTGACTGCCTGGGGCACGCGCATCGGGCACGCCTGGGTGCGTCTGGGTGGGGTCGCGACGGGCGTTCTGGCGGTTTCCGGCCTTCAGCGCCTCTGGCTGCCGACTTCCGGCCCCTTTCCCGAGGGCGGCGGCGGGCTGCTTGCCATCGCAGGTGTGGACTATCTCGTCGGCCGCTTCAACGCGCCTGGCACCGCCATAATCCTCATCCTCCTGTTGCTTGTGGGCCTGGTCGTGGCAGCGGACCGCGTTGTCCTGGCCCTGCCTGTGCTTGGGCTTCGTGCACTGGGGTTAATGAAGCGCGTGCCTGTGGGAAGGGCCGTCAGCGCCGTGGGATCACTCGCGGCCTCGACGACGGGCGCTCTTGCGCACGGTGCGAACGACCTGTTCGACGGCGAGGAGGCGTCGGAACAGCCGGAGCGCCACTATCGCCGGTCGAAGGAGTCGCCGTCGGCCCCATCGATCAGCCCCGAGGCGGGCGGCTTCGCGGGCGTCGAGTCCTTCGCGATGGAAGAGGCGCGGCGCAACGCGCCTGCCGCGGCCGACGCCGCCGCAACCGTGCGCTCCGCCGAGATCAACATGGAGGCGCTTCGCGAGAAGATCCGCAAGCTGCCCGTTAACATCTCCTCGCGTTCCAAGGCCGGCAGCAAGGGCGGCAGGAACGACCTGCCGCGCACGACGGACTACAGCGGGTACCAGTTCCCGTCAATTGACCTGCTCATCGAGCCGGAGGAGACCTTCACGGAGAAGATGGAGCAGTTCGTGCGCGAGCAGGCTGAAGTGCTCGAACACGCGCTGATGGTCTACGGCATCGAGGGCGAGGTCGTGGGCATCGACTCGGGCCCGGTCATCACTCTCTACGAAGTGCAACTCACTCCGGGTACGAAGGTCTCGTCGATCAATTCAATCGCGTCGGACATTGCGCGTTCCCTTCGCGCCCAGAACATCCGAATCGTGGCGAACATGGCAGGCAAGTCGACGATCGGCGTCGAAGTGCCCAATCTCAACAAGGAAAAAGTGCGCATCAAGGAACTGATGACGGCCGCGTCGGAGGCCGCGAAGATGCGCCTTCCGATGTTCCTCGGCAAGGACGCCTCCGGCACGCCGCTCATCGCCGACCTCTCCGCCATGCCGCACATGCTCGTCGCCGGCACGACCGGATCGGGCAAGAGCGTCTGCATCAACACGATCATCATGTCCTTCCTCTACACGCGAAGGCCGGATGAACTCAAACTGATTCTCGTTGACCCGAAGATGGTCGAGATGGGGCAGTTCAAGGAGATTCCGCATCTGATGTGCCCCGTCGTGACGGAGATGGGCAAGGCCGCGGCGATCCTCGAATGGGCCGTCACCAAGATGGAGGAACGCTACGAACTCCTCTCCGAGGTCGGCGTGCGCGACATCGCCAACTACAACTCGCTCACGTGGGAGGAGATCGAGGAGCGCCTCGGCCCGATGACCGAGCAGGAAGCCGCGAGCATTCCGAAGAAGATCCCTTACATTGTCTTCATCATCGATGAACTCGCCGACCTCATCATGACGCACAAGGAGGTCGAGACGCTCATCGTCCGGATCGCACAGAAGGCGAGGGCGGTGGGCATCCACCTCATCCTCGCCACGCAGCGCCCTCAGGCCAACGTCGTCACGGGCCTCATCAAGAGCAACATGCCCTGCCGCGTCTCGTTCAAGGTGGCGTCGGGGATGGACAGCCGCATCGTCCTCGATCAGAAGGGCGCCGAACTGCTCCTCGGCCAGGGCGACATGATGTTCCTCGGCCCGCGCACCAGCGAAGTCATCCGCGCCCAGGGGACTCTGGTGGACGATCTGGAAATCCGTCGCGTAACCCGATTCCTCAAGGAGGTCGCCGCCCCGAGTTTCGAGCGGCAACTCATGGTCCTCCGCGCCCCCGGCGTCGAGGGCGAGGCGGACGCGGGACTCTCAGAAGGCGAGCGCGACCCGCTTTTCTTCAAGGCGGTCGACATCATCGTCGAGTCCGGCCGCGGCTCGGTCTCACTCCTCCAGCGCCGTCTGGCGATCGGCTACACCCGCGCCAGCCGCCTCATCGACCAGATGGGACTGGCCGGCATCATCGGCGAGCACAAAGGCTCGGTCGCCCGCGAAGTGATCGTCACGCCCGAAGAGTGGGAGCAGATGCGCCGCATGATGGAAGAGGGTGAGGCCGAAGGCACGCTCTTCTCAGGCGAAGACAGCGAGAGCGAAGAGATTCCGGAGCCCAATGCCGTCCGCACGCGCAACGGTGCATCCGACCACTTCAACGGAGGCGAAGAGGACGAGATCGTCCTTGACGACGAGGACGATGCGACCCTCGACTCGGGCCGACGGCTGGGACCGTGAGGCGCTGCTCCTCGCTCTGCTACACTGTCTCGACATGGGCGATCCGGGGCTTCACCGCTTCACCTTCATGCTCGACGGCGTCGGCGATCCGCGCGTGGCGCGCGACCTGACGCGCGACCTGCACGCGCAACTCGGTCTCGTCGCCCGTGCTGATCCGGCGGGGATGTGGCTCGAAATCGAGAGCAAGACACCCGTTGACGAGGCGATGTCAGACCGCGTCGCCGAGATCGCTCGACGCCACGCGCTGGAGCCGCGCGACCGCATCAGCACTTCCTTCGTCAGCGGCGTCACAGCCGAGCAACTGCGCGCCCGCCTCTCCCATGAGTGGACGAGCCGCTGGGCGACCGGGCTGGTCTTTCTCCTGCCCGCGGTCGTGCTGCACTATCTCACGCCGGTTCTCGCTCAGGGAGGACGCCTGATCCCCGGCATGATCGAAGCGTCGCTGGTCATCTGGTCGCTCATCGCGGCGTGCTGGCCGATCGTGTGGCAGGGGTTGCTTGCGGCGCGTTGCCGGCGGTTCAGCCCCGATCTCTTCACGCTGACCGCCCTGCTGATCTCGCTGCTGGCGGGCGTCGTTCAGGTCGTCATCGCAAGCGAGAACGTGCTGCACATCACGGCCTACGTCGTTGTCGCCGCGACGACGCAGCGGATGATCCTCTGGCGGCGCGCGGCGCGGCTTCAGGGAAGCGCGCATCTCATGCCGCCGTCGAGTCCACTCCTGGCGCTCGTGCTGCTTGGGGGACTGGTCACGGCATGTTTCGACTTTCGCGGCGGAATGGCGATGCTGGTGGCCATGCCTGCGATGATCGGCCTCTCGTCGATCAATCGCCTGGTGCATCCAATCGGCGCGATGATCCCGCCGGTGCTCATGAGCGCGCTGATTGGCGCGGCCCCGTTGTTTCTGAGCGAAGCGCAACTCGCAGGCCGCGTCGAGGCCGCCTTTGCGTTCAACGTGCTGCTCAGCCTCGTGTATGGCGCTGCGCTCGGTGCTCGCCGCCCGGCATCCGCTGCCGCGACGCTATGATCGAGGCGGTGGACACTTCTTCTCCGTCAACTCCGCGCACCGGGCCACAGTTCCCGACCGTCTCGTCGGGCCATGCGAGGCAGCGCACTTCGACGGTCATGATGACGGTGGGCCTGACGCAGGTGCTCCCGCTGGCGCTCACGTGGCTGGCGGGGATCGCCGAGATGACCGGACGATTGCAGGATAAGCGCGATTGGCTCGCGGCCGTCGCCCTCGGCGGGGCGGCATACGTGGCGACCGCTCTGCCCGTTCGATTCGGCTGGCGACCGGCACTGTGGCTCGGCCTCAGTGCCGCGGCGGCGCAGGCCGGCGTCTTCATCCTTCTCGCCCTGCTGGCCGTCATCGCAGCCTTCAACGCCGGCACTCCTGCTTCGATGACGATGGGCGTGCTGCTTTTCGGCTCGATCGCATCGCTGCACCTCTTCATCGCGCGGTGGATCTGGCCGCTCTTGCGGGAGGATCGCGCGTGAACGGCGGCGACGATCTGATCACCCGCCTCGATGCACGGACGGATGTGCCCGATCAGCCCGCCGACCCCACGGCTGGGCGGCGCTCCTTCTCGCGCGGCGTCGGCTTTCTCATGCAGGGACTCGGCGCCACGCTCTTCATCCTCACCACCTGCGCGTGCTGCGGCATCGCCTTCTTCGAGGGCGGGGCCATGCACCGCGGCGTAATCGACGTGCAGGCCGAGGCGTCGGGCGGCGCCGCCCGCACCCAGGTCTTTCTCGTCGCCCGCGTGATCGGCTCGCTGTCGCTCGTTGCCTTCGGCCTCGGGCAGCAGTCCGATCGCGGCCGCCTGCCGGCGTGGGGCACGGCGGCGACGGTATCGCTCATGGCCGCAGCATACTTCACGGTTCCGCTGCTCAATCTCGGCCCTCAGAGTCGTCCGGGTCTCATCATGGCCGTGAGCATTGCGCTGGCCCTCCTCTTCGCGCTCTCGGCCGTTGCAGCGTGGCTGGCGGTGGTGCAGGTGATGCGGCATCCACCGCTGAGTGCCGCGCCGCCGACGGTGCCCGCCGACGCATTTCCCGACCCGCTTGCCCAGCCGCGCGAAAGGCATGATTCGCCCGCGGAGGCCGACCTCGCCCGCCGCCGCAAGCGCCTCGAGGAGGAATTGCGCCGTCTCGACATGGTCGAGCGGCAGGTCAGGCGAGAGGATCGGCGATCCGAATAGGCCTTGCCGGTCGGCTGCGGCGATATTATCCATCAAGGAGCAGGACATGTCTCATACTTGCTTTGCATGCTCACCATTGGCGCTGCTCGCCACTCTGACGATCGCCCTGTCGTCCAGGGGTTCGGTCGCGGGCCAGCCGGGCGGGCCGATCGACGATGAGCACCTCCAACTTGCGCGCCGGACGATCGACCGAGCCATCGCTTACCTCCGGACTCAGCAGGACGAAGTGACGGGCGGGTGGTCGATTCCAGCCGAGCAGGGCCGGCCGCACCTGCCCGGCATCACGGCGCTGGTCCTCAACGGCCTGCTCATGGAGCCGACGATCGACGACGCCGACCCCGCCGTCGCGCGCGGCGTCGAGTATCTCCTCTCACACAGGCAGAGCGACGGCGGCATCTACGATCGCATCCTGCCGAACTACAACACAGCGCTGGCGCTCAGCGCTCTCGCCCGCGTCAAGCGGCCCGATGTGCAGAACGCGATCCGGCCGGCGCGGGACTACCTGCGATCGATCCAGTGGGACGGGCAACTCGATCCCGCCGGGCGCGAGGTCATGGCGTCCCACGCCTTCTACGGCGGTGCGGGCTACGGCTCGGGCAGCCGGCCCGACAACTCCAACCTCGCCTTCATGCTCCAGGGCATGCACGACAGCGGGCTTGACTCCTCCGATCCCGCCTTTCAGCGCGCGCTGGTCTTTCTTCAGCGCACGCAGATGCTCGATCGCGTCAGCGACATGCCCTACGCCGCCGCATCGAGCCAGGGCGGGTTCATCTACGCCACCAGCCCCGACATGGAGCACATCGGCCACGGCGAGTCAAAGGCCGGAATGATCGACGAGTCGCTCGATGACGGAACCGTCGTCTCGCGCCTGCGGTGCTACGGCTCGATGACGTACGCCGGCTTCAAGAGTTACCTCTACGCCGGCCTGACGCGCGACGATCCGCGCGTCGTGGCCGCGCATGACTGGCTGCGGAGGCACTACACGCTCGACGAGAATCCCGGCCTGGGCATGCAGGGCTACTACTACTACCTCGTCACGATGAGCCGCGCCCTCGACGCCTGGGGTGAGGAGACGATCACGCCGCTTCGCGCCGACGGCCTGCCCGGCGAGCCGCGCCGATGGGCCAACGACCTCATCGCGAAGATCGCGTCTCTCCAGCGGCCCGACGGCAGCTTCGTCAATGAGGCCGACCGCTGGATGGAGGGCGACACCGTGCTCGTCACCGCCTATGCCCTGCTCGCACTCCAGCATGCGATAAACTGACAGATGCGATCGGGCGAGATCAACTTCCGCGTGCGTTACGGCGAGTGCGATCCGATGAACGTGGCGCACCACACCGCGTACGCGGCGTGGTTCGAGATGGGGCGCACGGAACTTCTGCGCAGCGACGGCGTGTCCTACGCCGACCTCGAGCGCGAAGGCATCCGACTCGCCGTCGTCGAGATCAGGATCACGTACCGCCGGCCGGCACGCTACGACGATCTGCTGCGCCTCGAAACGCGACTCGTCGAGGCGGGGCATGTCAAGATCATGCACGAGTACACGCTTTGGCGCGAGGCCGAGCGCCTTGCCGTCGGTTCCACGACTCTGGCGTGCCTGACGGCCGACGGCAGGGCCGTTGAACTTCCCCCGCTGCTTCGCGGCCATGCCGACGGGACTCTGTACTCCTCCGACGCCGGCGAACGGAACGCACTTTAGCCTCTGCCGACGGTGGTCCCGGCTCAACGCCGCGCCCACAATACATCGGCTGGACCCGGAGGCACGGCATGGCAGACTCGCTCGCGTCGCTCAAGGTGCTCATCGGTGTGGATGATTCGGACTCCGCGAGGGCTGCGGTGTCGCACGTCCTCCGCGTCTTTCCCGGCCCCGATCGGCCGCGACTGACGCTCGTCCACGTGCTGGTGCAGAAGATTCCGCCTCATATGGAGTTCATTGATCCCTCGATGGTGTGGGACGGAGCGGGACTGCCCACCGCCCTCCAGACGGAAACGGCCGAGCAAGTCGCGCGAGACAAGCAGGTCGCAGCCGCTCGCGTTCGGGAGATCTTCCGTGATCTTGACGGTGGCCGATGGCCGGAAGAGCGGCTGACCGTCATCGTCGTGGAGGGCGGTTTCACGCGAGCCGCCATTGCCGAGGTCCTGACCTATCAGGCCCGGGAGACCGGGGCGGACGTCGTGGTCGTGGGCCGAACGCATCACGGCGCGCTCCATGATGCGCTCATCAAGTCCACGGGCCAGCGCCTCGTTCAGGCGTGCAAGGCGACGGCGGCGTGGGTGGTCGGCGCGGCACGCCAGGCGGTCTGAACGCGTCAACCGCCCGCTTCGCAAACCTGAACTGCATGAAAAAGGCCCGGAGCGCATGCTCCGGGCCGCGTGTGATGCATGAGTTGGCGCAGATCCGACGGGTCGAGCCTACTGAATCGTCGTCTCGACGACGTTGCTCTTGTTTTCGAACTGAGCCGCCTGGAACCAGACCGTCCGTCCCGAGGAATTGGGCGGGATCGGAAGCGTCCACGAGACGTTGCCGCTGCCGTCGGCGCGACGTGCATTGCCGGCCTGGACGGGGTTGCGGATGTCAAGCGTTACGTTGAGGCCGGGAACATAGGTGCTACCCAGTCCCCGCAGGCTGTAGGCCAGATAAGTCAACTGGTTCGGGTTCGCGCTGGTCACGTCAAACTGCCCGTTCTGTCCGCCGCGGAGTGTGCCGACGGCCAGGGTCATGCCGCCCTCGCAGCCCCGGCGTGCCACGAGCACCGCATCCACGCCCGCCTCGACGACCGAGTCGTTGGGATTGTCCACGGCGTTGAAGCGGATTCTCATCGTGGCCGTCGGCGTGACGAAGGTGCTCACGCGGAACTCATTGACGAACCACTGTGCCGCCTGGTTGGGAATGTCCTCGACCGTCGTCCAGGTGTTGCCGTTGTCATTGGAGATCTGAACGGTGAAGCGGTCGACGACTCCGTTGACGCTGCGGAACCAGCGCGCGTAGGAGACGGTCGCGTCTCCGCCGCTGAGGTCGAAGGTCGGCGAGATGAGCCGCGTCGGTCCGCCGTCCAGGTCGGAGTTCCCGCTGCGGTTGCCAGTGAGGAAGCAGCGTCCCGAACCGTCGAAGTCAGTCGGCGGATCCTCACGGGCGCCGCCGCCGACCGGGACGCCGCGCTCCCACGCGCCGTCGGTGACATTCTCGTTCTGGACGGTCCAGCCCTGATCAGTCTCGAAGTTGTCGGCGAAGACAATGTCGATGAACACCGATTCGGCTTCGTAGAAGTCGTCGGGCGCGCCGATGGGGGAAGTGTGCTGGGTGTTGTCCGTCGAGTAGGCCTCGAAGTAGAACTGGACAACCTGCCCGCAGGGTGCAGCCGGGAGCGCAGCGCGGAAGAGGTTGTTGCCCAGAGGCTGCATGTTGGACGATACGAACGGACCGGACTGACCCACGCGTGCGTAGACCTTGCCCGTTCCCGACTGGTAGACCCCGCCGTTCACTCCGCGGATCTCCACGTCGATCGTGGCGGAGGTATTGGGATCGACGGTTGTCGGCAATCCGTTGGGGAAAGTGATGGTCAGGCGGGTCGCGAGGAACTTGGCCAGTTCCATGCAGCCGACGAAACACTCCTGCGACGCGGGGATGATCTGGTCAGGGGGAAGAAGGAAGCCGAACTGGCCCTGGTCGCGCAACTCGAAACTCATGCCCCAGGCGCCGCCCTCGACGTAGGCCCAGTCAAGGGTCACGCCGGAGGCGGGGTAGATCGTGGAATAGGTCGGGCCGTGCACGTATTGCTGCCCATAGAGCGCCTCCATCGCCGCTTCCATGTTGGCGCCGATCATCTCGAACGTGGCGTGATCGGGCGGGAGTTGGCTGGTGTAGCCGTAGGGCTGGAGAATCAGTTGCGAATAGGAGTGGACGTCGATGAACCCGGCGAAGTTGGGCAACGAGAGTTGCCAGTCGCGCATGACCTGCGACTCCGGCTCCGAAAAAGGAGCGGTGCCGCGGTAGGTCTCACTGCTCGTGTTGCCGCTCGATCCCTCGCCGCCCCAGCCCGTGCCGTAGTTGCGGTTGAGATCGACGCCGAAGGTTCCATTGCCGTTGTTGCGCCGGTTCTTGCGCCACATGCGGTCGGTCTGGGTGTAGAGGAACCCGTCCACGTTCATGACGGAGACCACGTGGAAGTTGACCCGGTCCACGAGGCGGGTGAGAAGCGGATCATGCCCGTAAGAAGTGAGCAGCGTCTCGATGAGGTAGGGCATGGCCATGGTCGTGATCCACTCGCGGGCGTGAATGCCGCCGTGAATCACGAAGTCGGGTTTGCCGTTGGGTCCGCCGGCGCCGGAGATGCGGATGCCGCGGATCGGACGACCTTCGAGCGTGTTGCCCACCACGAAGGTCTGCGCGAGATTCGGATACGCGTTCGCCAGACCCTGAACATACTGCTCGATCTCGGCGAGCGTGTGGTAGGTGTCGTACCAGCCCGCCGGCTGACCCGGCTGCTTCTCCCGGTCAATGAGCACCTGCACGTCTTCGATGAGCACCTCGTACTCGACGCCGGACTGGGCGAGCGCATCGAGCGCATCGGGAGGGATGCGGTAGTCTACCTTGCCGATGCCTGAGCCGTGTGACCAGCAATCCGGGCTGAGGGTTTCCATGATGCGCAGTTCGCGTGCGTTCCTGATGTTGGCGCGAACGACCTTGTGCCCGTCATAGCGGACCTGGGCATGGGCCTTGCCCTGGTCCTGCGCGCCGGCCGGGCCGGCAGTCGCTGCCAGTGCCGCCAGACCTCCTGCAAGAATCAATGTGGAGGCGAATCGACGAATCATCACGGAACCTCCTCGCTCTGTTGCCGTTGTTCAGTTGGGAGACGTACCGGCCTCGCGGCAGCCGGGCATAAACCCACAAGCCCCTGGACGCTGCCCTGCCGCACGCGTGCAGCAGGACTCCGGGGTTCTTCTACAACCGGCGAGCGGGACGGATTCATCCATAATTCGCGGATGGCGCGGCAAAACTCCCGCACCTTCCCTATCCCGTCCCCATGGGGAACTCGGCGCCCCCGACGCCGGAGAGCGGCTGGACCACCCGCGCCCACTCCTCCGGCCTCGGATCGGCCGTGAGGTCGATGGGCAGCACGGCGGCCCGCTCATGATCGCTGTTGAGGATGATCCCCCGTGTCCCGAGAGACCGCCAGCCGGTCTCGGCATGCTCGTGCCCCAGGCAGAAGGCCTTGACGTTGAGGACTCCCGCCAGACGGTCGAGGTAGGCGCCGCTGAGTCCCCTGCCCCAGACCAGGAGGTACGCCGAGCCGGTCCGCGGCTGATAATCCGCCTCCGTCAGTACCCGGTCGAACACGCCGACGTCGAAGCGGTCTATCGCGTACTCCGCAGGCAGGCTGTGGGCGCAAAGAATTCCCGAGTCGGTGATGATCGCCAGTGGCCACGACCGCAGGAATTGGTTGATCGAACTGCTGACCTCGCCGGCACGCTCGCCAAACACAAACTCGACGGCGTCGCTGAAGAGGCGGACGGAGTCGCCCGCTCCCTTGCTTACGCCCCGGCCGGTCATCTGCGACAACTCGTGGTTGGCGAGGAGCGGATGAACCTGGTGGGGAAATCGCACAATGAGGTCGGCTGCCCGGAGAATCATGCGGTGGCTGAAATCCATGCCGTTGATGAGGTTCTCTCCGTGGATCAACTCGTGGAGATCGACGTGATGGTCGGGCGATTCGTCAAGGCGGGCGAGGCGCAGGATGCGGTCAAGGTGGAAGGGGTTGTCATGCAGATCGCCCGTGGCCAGAAGCCGGCCGCGGCGCGGCAGGCGGATGGCGCAGCCGCGGAGCAGGGGCGAGTCGCGCAGCGCACGCCCCGCGCGATCGAGCAGGTCGATCACTGCGCCGGCGTCCGCAAAGTTCGCGGCGCTGTCCATAATCAACCTTAGCGCGCAGCGCGGCTCCCCATGCGCTTTCGCATCGGGTGGGGTGTGGTCGAAGATCATGGCGCTCCCATGGGCAGCCGTCGGACCGGCGCTCGGACTCCGGAGCGAACGCGGCTTCGCCGTCATTCCCGCGCAGGGCTTCATGCGCTTGTTGCGATGAGCACTTGCGCCTTCCGAGTTTCGCGTCATGATGGTGAGTCCCCTGCTCACTGAGGCGCCGTCGGAATGGAGCGCGGATTGTGGAGCATTCCGGCGGGTCGTCTCACGGGAATCAGTCGGACCGGGCGGGCGGGCCGATTCACTCGTCCAACCTCGCGCATTGTTCGCGTGTCTCTCTGGTCGGTGGCGCATGATCGACCCGTGTGCCGGGCGTGCGAGAAGCGAAAGCGGCTCGGCGTGAAGCCGCCGCGTGTTCGTGACATCGCGGCGATTCAAGAACGCCAGGAAACTCGGCCAGACGATCAAGCACAGCGAACATCGAGTCGCAACGATTCAGCGGATGAACAAGCCCTCGCAATCCATGCGCGCGGCCGGCCAACCGTCGCCCGGCTGAATCGCAATTCGCCGGTCTCACCAACGTTGGCGGCGGTCTCACGCGCCTGCCTCCCCGGGTGCGCGGCCGCCGCGTCGAACCCGACATCAGCGCCACGATCATCACCCGACTCGCACGCGACGATCCCCGACGCTGGGGTCAATCCCTCAACTCGCCCCGAATCCCGGTGGGGATGCGGACCGGCGCTCTATAGTTGGGAACGATCCGCCCCGGCGCGGCGGGTGCTGTGGAGCGCGGGCATGAGTGCGAAGTGGCGGCGAGTCAAGGCGTGGGACCAGGAGCACCTCACCGGCCCCCTCGCGCCCGTGCGCTGGGTGCTTACCGCCTTCAGCTCCATCACGCTTGCGGTGGTGCTCCTGACGACCGTCGCGGCGTACGGCGCGCTGGCGAGCATCCCCATCGGCCTGTGGGCCATGATTCCGACCAAACTTTTTCAACTGGCGACCCTTCTCGCCGTCGTTCTGGCCTTGCTGCTGAGCACGCAGTGGGTGCTCGGCAAGGCGATCAGCGGGCGGCTCAGCCGCGAGTGGGTCTTCGCGCTGCGCTTCATCGCGGGCCTTGCGATCATCCTCGCGGGCTGGCGGCTGTGGCTGTGGGGCGTCTGGCCCGTGATCCGTTATGAGCCGGCAGTTGCGGCGCTCAACCGGCCCGCGACAGGCGTGCGCTTCTTCGCGGGATTCGTCGAGCAATACCGTGGCACGTTGCTGCGCCAATTGCCCTCGTGGGAGATGACGGAAGTCGAGTTCTACGCATGGTGGCCGCTCAAACTCGTGCTGGTTCTCTTCGTCCTCAACATGGTCACCGCCACGGTGCGGCGCATCGAGTTCATCTTCGTCAACATCGGCGTGCTGACGGTCCATACGGGCATCGTACTGATCTCGCTGGGCAGCATCTTCTACGAGCGCGGCAAGGTCGAGGGGGACATCCGCCTCGTGCGCAACAGCCCGCCCAAGAACGTCTACTACGACGCCGTCGTCCCCGCCGTCTATGCCTGGAGGGAAGGTGACGGGCGGCTGTACGTTCATCCGCTCAAGGGACTGCCGCGTTACAACGACGCCCCCGCGGGCACGCCTTATGCCCCCGAGGCCGCGCTGCACGGCCACGCGCATTTCCGCGACCTCTTCCCCTCTTCGCTTGAGATCAGCGTAGCGGGCGTGATTCCCTACGGAGTGCGCGAACCTTCCTGGGTGGACGGCGGGGTCGAGCCCAATCCATCCATTACTGTGCGCCTGGAAGTGGCGGCGGCGGATGGGCGCAGCGTGGACTGGCAGACCCGGCTGATCGGGGGCATGGCGGGCGATCGCGCGTCGGGCGCTGCGCACCTGCCTGGGCTGACGATGGAGCATCTGGTGCGCCCTGCGCCGCAGCGCGTTGCAGACCTGGCCCGCGCGTTTCCCGAGCCGGGCGATCACGCCCTCATCGTCCGCGTCGCGGGCGTCGCGGGCGTCGCGGGCGACCGCGTGCACGTCGTGAAGACGGGGACAGACCTCGCCATCGGCGAGACGGGCTGGAGAGTCAAGGTTGACCAGGTGCAGGCGGCTCAGGAAGGGTTGGCCCTCGTCTCAACGGGGTATCGCGGCGCTTCCTCCTCGCGCGCCAATCTCACGATCACAGCGCCCGACGGGCGCACGTTCAATCGCAGCGTGCTTCACCAGTACCCGGAGTTGACGCAGGACTTCCTGCCGGGCGCTTCGGGCCAGCCGCCGCGGCGTGTGCCGCCCGACCCCGCCATCGACATCGTGTATCTGGACGCGTCTGAGACGTGTCTGTGGGTGGTGCAGGACGATCCGGCGGTGGGGGAGTTCCGCGTAGTTCAGCGCGTGCCCGGCGGCGAGGTGAAGGAGTTCGCGGTGTCGGCGGGCGACTCGATCGTCGGCGAACTCGAGGGCGCCACCATGCGATTCGAGTTCCTCGACTTCTGGCCGCGCACGACGCGGCGCTTCGATGTCCGCAGCGTCCCTGCGGCCGAGCAGGACCGCAGCGCGCGCGGCACGTTCTTCCATGCCTTCCTCGACGTCGAAGTGCGCGTCCGCCGCGCCAACGGCACGACGGAGACGCATCATCGCTGGCTGCCTTTCAACCAGTACCTCGATGCCGACTACGAGTTCCAGCGCATCGAGCGGCTCGATCTTCCCGAGATCGGCACGCTCGGCCTGGCCTTCGGCCGCCTGCGCCGCACGCTGCCGGGCATCGCGCTGACGCTGCGCCAGTTCGAGATGATCCCCTACGCCGGCACCGACACGCCTCGCGACTACGCCTCGACGGTGCAGATCTTCCGCGGACCTGAGGATCGCGAGGGTGAGGTGCACGTGACGCGCCTCAACCGGCCCTATATCTACCGCCGGCCGTTCGAATGGAATCGGGATCGCAATGTGATCGCCAACAGTCTCGCGTGGCTGGGCGCGCGGATCGTTCCGGAACAGTATAAGTTCAGCCAGGCGGGGTGGGATCCGGTCAACCAGCGCTACACGGTGCTCGGCGTGGGGAACAATCCCGGCATTTACATCATTGCGCTCGGCGGCATCCTGATGGGCCTGGGCGTGCCCTGGGCCTTCTACATCAAGCCCGCTCTCATCCGCCGCCGCAAGCGACTCATCCAGGCGCAACTTGACCGGGGGGAATACGTCCCGCCGGCGCGCCGACCGGCGGAGCAACCCGCAGAACTGGTGGGAGCCAAAGCATGATCTCTTCGAAGCACTTTGTCTTTCAGTTTGTTTCGGCGCTGACTCTCCTCGGCGCCTTCGCCGCGATGCCGGTGCTCGCGCAGCCGGCTGAGTCCGCTCCGCCGGCGCGCGGGCCCGCCGGCAACGCTCATCCCACCGAGGCCTTTCACGGCGAGATAACCAACCCCCTCGACAACCGGCAGCGGGTCCGGATCGAGACCACGCCCGTCGAGAAGCACGGTTTTTCCAGGCAGGTGGACCTCTCGCCGCTGGCTCGCCTCGCCGTGATGCACAACAGCCGCCCCGCCGTGCTCGACACGCTGGCGCGCGACTCGATTCGCCGCATTACCGGGCGGGGAAACTACCAGGACTTCGTCCGCGCGACGAGCGGCGGGCCGCTAAAGAAGTTGAGTTACGACCCGCTCTTCACCTTCTTCGACCTCATGGCCGACAAGGATTACTACTTCGACAAGCCCGTCATCAGCGTCGAATACCTGCCGATGCGCCGCGGGCTGGTCGAAGCCGAGTTCCCCGGCGACAGCGCCGAGCAGGAGCGGTGGATGATGGCGACGCGCCTCTCGCCGGAGATCCTGCTGCATCAGATCGCCCTCATCAACGGGGTCTACATGGCGGACCTCACGTTCGAGCGCGGCCGGTCGCAGATGCTCCAGTCGTTCAATCGCTTCCGCGACCTGCATGCGTCGCTGCTGCTCATTGCGCCCGCCGTCGAAGGAGGCGACTGGATGCACGTCTCTCTCGACCCCACACTCCATGAGCAGTTCGCCCGCCTCGGCGACGCGTGGCGCCAGCGGGACGCCAAAGCCGTCAACACGCTCGTGAGTGAAATCGCCTCCACTCTGCCCACCATGAACGCCGGGCATTATCCTCCGGCCTGGCGATCGCAACTCGAGATCGTCTACAACGGCGGCAACAACTTCATCTTCGGCTACACGTTTTACTTTCTCGCACTCGTCGCCCTGCTCATCGCCTTCGGCACGGGACGACTGAGCCTGCACCGACTCGGCGTCGGGATGCTACTGCTCGGCCTGACGGTGCATGTGCTCGGCTTTGCCATCCGCTGGCTGCTCGCGGAGCGCATTCCGATCCA
This sequence comes from uncultured Planctomycetota bacterium, assembly GCA_900696685.1. GTDB lineage: Bacteria > Planctomycetota > Phycisphaerae > Phycisphaerales > UBA5793 > UBA5793. Next base: position 25,369 of record CAADHA010000060.1, on the reverse strand, counting down.
GAATCAGTTTGAATCGATGTGGGGCCTGAGCCTGGGGTCATGCCTCTTCGCGACGATTCTGATGTTTGCGCGCCGGCAGCCGATTTTCGGCGTGGCGGCGGCGGGGGTCGGCTTCCTCGCGCTCATGGCGGCGACGCTCAAGGGCATTCCCGGCGCTGAGATCGGCCGCGAGGCGGCGATACTCAACACGAGTTACATCCTCTTCTACCACGTGAACATCGTCCTGTTCAGTTACGGCCTGATCGCGCTGGGATTCATCGTCAGCATCGTCTATCTGCTGGTCCATTACTTCGCCGGGCGCAGTGCGGCCACCGTGCAACTTGCCGCTGCGGGCGTGGGCACGGTTACGGTCGGCGGCGACGTCGAGCCAGGCGTCAACGTCGGCCGCCAGCGACTGCTCTGCGACCTTGATCACGCCCAGATGGTCATCCTGCAACTGGCGTTCTGGATTCTCGGCGTGGGAATTCTTCTCGGCGCGTGGTGGGCGGATCACAGTTGGGGCCGCTGGTGGGCCTTCGATCCCAAGGAAACCTGGGCGCTCATCACCTGGATCGTCTACCTCGTCGTCATCCACGTCCGCTTCGCCGCGCCCAACCGCGGCCTGACGACGGCCTGGCTGAGCATCGTCGGCTTCTTCATCATGTTGTGGACCTACTTCGGCGTGAACCTGCTGTTGCCGGGGCTGCATGCATACGCGTGATCGAGCAGCCGAGGCACGCCAGTCCACGCCAGTCACCCGACCAGCCCGCGGCGCAAGCCGCGGGGGCTTGTGCGCTGTACGGCGCGATCATCGCGACGCACATCAATGCGCGAGCAACCGACGGCTTCCGCAGACGGCTCTCGGATTGTTGCACTACCTGCGCTTGCCCGCTCGCTTCGATCTCCCGCTCGCGCCCTTGCTCAACAGCGTGAACCCCACGCGGTCGCCCGGTCGGGCGCGGATCGCCTTCATCGCTTCGCGCGGCAGATGGAGAGTCTTGCCGTCGCGGCTGAGGCGCACGCCCGTCGAGACGGCGCGGAAGCCCTCTTCACCCTCGAAACTCACCAGCGCTTCGCCCTGCGCCTGGGTCCTGGTGCACGGCTCGCCGAGTTTGAGGCGCTTCGTGTCGCGCACAATGGTGACGGAATCGGTCTTCGCGTGCAGGTGCGGCCCGCCGTCGAAGGGGTCGATGTGGTCGCGGTACTCGAAGCCCATGCGTTCGAGCATCGCCTTGGCCGGCTCGGTGTCCTTGCCGACCTTGCCGATGAGCATCCGCGCCTCCGGGGGCAGGATGGTGACGTAGATCTCCTCGTGCGGCATGAGTTTCAGAATGAACGCCTTGGAGCGCGTCGAGAGGCGGTCGGCTTCGGTGTAGGTCAGGTTGATGAAGCGCCGGCCGAGGTGCTCCCAGAAGGCGTTGGTCCCCTCGGGCGTGAGGCGGGCCATCATCTCCGCGAGCAGTTCATCGCGGAAGCGCTCGCGGTGCAGGCCGATGTAATGAAAGCGGATGAGCGAGAGGGTCTTGCCGAGTCTGGCGGGATGGCCGCGGTAACTCGGCGCGAGGATCAGCCCGCCGACCTCCGTCGGCCCATCGGTGATCGAGCCGAGTTTAAGCGTGGTGTGCGTCATGCCCTGCTGAAGGTCATCGGCGTACATCGTGCGGCTGCGGACTTCGAAGTAGGTGTTGGGCGCATCGGGCGTGCCGATCTGCGGGATGATCTGCGAGGTGCCCAGCAGGTTGCCCGTCGTGTCGTCTTCCATGGCGAACATGTACACGGCTCGCGTCAGGTCCGTCATCGAGCCTTCAAAACTCGCGATCGAGCGGCGGATCTTGTCGGCGATGATCTCCGGATCGGCGGGAAGGTTGATGAAATGCACCATCCGCGCGAGTTTGAGGAGGATCGAAGCATCATCGGGCCGGGCTTGACGGATGACGTACATGGAGTGGGAATCCAGTCTTGAATTGCAATGGCCGCGAAGAGGCTCAAGAGTCACAAAACAGGATCAGAGTCTGACACATCGACGCATCGAGTCGCAGCGCGGGAGGCTGGGCGCGATGCCTTGGAACGGATCTGAGGTCCTCATTGTTGCGCCTTTTGTGCCCCTTTGCGGCCGAGCTCTTCAGCCGTGCGCTCCAAGGCCCTTTCGACGACCTCGAACGCCGCATCCCAGTGCTCCAGTTTCATCACGCCCAGCGGCGGGAGGAAGCGGATGTGGTGCGGCCCGTGTCCGCAGTAGAACGACAGCACGCCCTCGTCGTAGAGGTTGTACATGAAGGCGTTGACGGGCTCCTTGCGGCCGCCGAAGGGGGTGAAGCGCATCATCCCGCCGAGTCCGCCGGCAACCCTGAGGTTCTTCATCTCGCGGCCGTGCTTGTCGAGGATGGGGCCGAACCATTCGGGCCGGCGCGAGGCGATGTCTTCGACGCCGGCGACGAAGCGCTTGTGGTGGTGGGCGATGGCGCCGTTGTCACCGTAATACTTGCCTTTTCTCAGCCGTGTGAGTATATAGAGACCCGCCTGGATGGCGACCGTCGAGCCGATGAACGTCCCGCTGAGCAGCCCCGGTTTCGGGTTGTACTCCCTGCTGTAGAGGCAGGCGCAGACCTGGCTGAGTTTTCCGATGGTGCAGACATCGACGTACTCGCCGAGCCTGAGCAGGTCGAAGGCGAACATCTCGCCCGTGCGGCCGAAGGTCTGCACCTCGTCGATCCACACAGCGATTCCAGCCTTGCGGCACCGCTCCATGAGGGCGACGAAATACTCGCGCGGCGCCGGGTTGAAGCCGCCTTCGCCCTGCACGAGTTCGAAGATGAAGCACGCATGCTGGCCGGGATAGCGTTCAATGAGCGTTTCGAGTCGGCTGAGCGTCTCGCGCGTCGATTCTTCGCCGCGCTCGGCGTCGTAGAAGGGGAGGTAGTCGATGAGGGTGGTGAGGGGGATGCCGACTCGGTTGCCCGCGTTGTCGCCGATCTGCGACATGGTCACGCTGCGGCCGGCGAAGCAGTTCTCAAACGCGATGACGCGGCACGCCGGGGCGTGCTTCTGGTAGCAGATCTTCATCGCCGACTCGTTGGCCATGCAGCCCGAGTTGGTGAGGAAGACGTGCGCGAGGCGGCTGCAGCGCGACGCCTCGTCGACGAGCAGTTGTGAGAACTGGGTCGAGTCCTCGTTCATCAGGAGGTTGCCCTGCAGGATGATGTCGCTCATGGCCGCCCGCATGGCGATGCGCGTGAGTTCCGGATCGCTGTGGCCGAAGAACATCGGCCCGATGCCGCAGATGAGGTCGATCTTGACGGAGCCGTCGGCGAGCTCGACGAAGGGCCCGTTGCCCAGCCCGGAGCCGTGGTAATCGAAGAAGAGTTTGTTCTTGCCGCGCACTTCGCTCGCGCGGGCGAGCAGGTCGCGGTAGGCGGCCGCCAACTCGGCGCTGAGCGCCGGGCGGACGGTGTTGAGGCCGGCCTGCGACTTGCGCATCTCGTCGATGGCGCGGTCGATCGACTGCTCCACGATCAGGCTTGACTGGAGGCGGGCGGCGGCGGTCTGCGCGGCAGTGGCGGTGCTCACATTCATGGCAGGACTGTATCCCGATGGAGGGGCGGAGCGCTGAAAGCGGCGGATGCGGGAGATACCCGAAAACATCGGCGTTTCTCGCTTCACGCTTGCATCTTCGCATCGCGGACGCCCCGCGAATCCGGGGCGGCGCAGAGCCTGTGCCCCGGCGTCGTTCGCCCGCATCACAATCCCGACAGTTGCAGCATCAGCACCGCGAGCAACTGGCCGCGCTCGACGAGACTCGCTACCTCGATCCATTCGTCTGTCGTGTGCAGTCCGCCGCCGCGCACGCCGAGCGTGTCGATGGTCGGCAGTCCGGCGTGCTGGAGGATGTTGCCGTCGCACACGCCGCCGGTCTTTGTGAAGGGCAGCGTCTGCCCGAGCGACTCGGCGGCGCGGCGCGCGGCGTCCGCGAGGCGCTGCGTGCCGGGGGTCAGCGGCTTGGCGGGCCGGTTCCAGCGGTGCTGCACGAGGACGCGCGGCATGGCGTCGGCCTCCGTCGCCAGCGCCAGCAGCCTTGCTTCGAGTTCAGCCGCGGCGCGTTCATCGGCGAAGCGCACATTCCCCCAGCAGGCGGCATGATCCGGCACGGCGTTGGTCACGCTCCCGCCCTTGAGCGGGCCGACGTTGATGATCACGCCCTCCTCCGGTCGCGGCCACGTGCCGATCGCGGCGATGATCTTCGCGAGGCAAGTCACCGCCGAAACGCCGGAGGCGAAGTCGCGCCCGACATGCGCTGACCGGCCGAAGACGTCGATCCTGAACTGCCCGCTGCCCATTCGTTCGACGGCCAGCGCTCCGCCGGGCAGGGCGGGTTCGAGCGCCAGGCCCAGGTCGTGCCGCCTGGCCTCGGCGACAAGGGCGGGATCGGAGTGGAACGAGCCGGTCTCTTCATCGCTGTTGAGGAGGAAGGACCAGTTGAGCGCAGCCCCGCAGCGGTGAAGCGATTCGAGGGCGTGCAGGGCGACGAGGATGCCGCCCTTCATGTCGGCCGCGCCGGGGCCTGCCGCGGTCTTGCCGTCCGGGGAGATCGTGAGCGAATTGAAGGGCCCGTCAGGCTCGTGAACGGTGTCGAGGTGCCCGGCAAGAAGAAGACGGGGAAGCGAGTCGCCGGCGCGATGTCGCGCGACGATCGTGATCGGCGGAGGCGCGCTCTCGGGGCGGGGCGCGATGTCAATCCACTGCGGACGCGGTGCGCCGGGGATGCGATCAATCTGCGAGGTCAGATGCGAGAGCCGTTCGACGAGCATCTCGCGATACTGATTCAGCCCCGGCTCGAAGCCCTTGCCCGTCGGGATGGCGACGTGAGCGGCGAGGGCGCGCAGCATCGAATCGCCTCGCGCGGCCAGATCATCGCAGACTCGGCGCTGAAGGTCGGTGAGGGGCATGGGGGATCGTAGCGTGGCGGAGCGCTCCCTTGCGCCGAGCCTCCGGGTCGCGGTTAAGCGGACTGCATGCGCGCATCATCCCATTCGCCTGTGAAGACTTCGACGGCCGGGCCTGTCTTGTAGACGTGGTGGTCGCTGAGGCGCCACTCCATTCTCAGGTCGCCGCCCGGAAGGTGGACGAGGATGCTGCGCTCAGTGCGGCTGCGCAGGACGCAGGCCACGCACACCGCGGCCGCCCCCGTTCCGCACGCCAGCGTGATCCCCGAGCCGCGCTCCCACGTGCGCATGCGCACCTCCGTGCGTGAGATGCATTGCACGAAGTGGACGTTGACGCGATCGGGAAAGGCGGGATGCGTCTCGACGAGCGGGCCGACGGTTTCGAGGCTGACCGCGTTGACATCGGGATGAAAGAAGACGGCATGGGGGTTGCCCATGCTGACCATCGTGCCCTCGAGCGATCGGGGCGGATCGGTCGTGCGGCGGCCTTGCGACCTGATGCTCAGCCGCTGCACGCCGCCCGCTTCGGCCACTTCGTCGAGGTGCTCGACGTTGACGGGGATGTGCGGCAGATCGAGGATCGGCTCGCCCATGTCCACCGTCGCGCTGACGACCTGCCCGTTGTCCATCGCGTAGTCGATGCGCTTGACGCCGGACTTCGTCTCGACAAGCAGCGGTCTGGCGTTGACGGAGACGAGGGCGTGCTCGACGGCGTACTTGGCAACGCAGCGGATGCCGTTGCCGCACATCGCGCCTTCCGAGCCGTCGGCGTTGAACATGATCATGCGCACCGCGTCGGTCAGACCGCCGGCCTTCGTGGGCCGGGCGATGACGATGAGGCCATCGCTGCCGATGCCGGTGTGGCGATCGCTCATGCGCCGCGCGAGTTCGGGGAGGTCGGTGCGCGCGGCGAGGGCGGGGTTCGTGACAGCGTCAAGATAAACGTAGTCGTTGCCGATGCCGTGCATTTTCGTGAACTTCAACACGGGAGAGGCTTCCTTCACGTTCATTTGCGTTTGCACGCCCACGATGAGGCTCCGCGAATCGTGGGGTGCACCTGATTCCCCGCTCCGCACCGCGCTCCGCAAAGCCTCCAGATCGCGGCTAGACGCCGAAAACTCTCACAGCATCTTAAGCCGCGTCAGCAGTGTGCGGACGGCGGCGACGGTCGATTCCGATCCCTCCGTCATCGGCAGGCGGAGGAGGCCGGTGTCGCGGCCGAGCAGGCGCATTGCCGTCTTGATCGGGATCGGATTGGTTTCGAGCGAGAGCAGGCCGCGGCAGATGTCGAAGAGTTGCAGGTGCAGTTCGCGGGCCTCGTTCCACTGCCCGCCGTTGCAGGCGTCGCAAAGCGCCTGGACCTGCCGGGGCAGGATATTGGAGACCACGCTGACGACGCCGCGGGCGCCCACGCTGGCGAAGGGCAGCGTCATCGAGTCATCGCCGGAGAGAATCGTAATGTCGCACGAGGCCGCGATGGCGCTGGCGGAGTCCATCGAGCCCGTCGCTTCCTTGACCGCCGCGATGTTGGGATGCTCAGACAGTTTCGCGATCGTCTCGGGCGCCAGCGCGACGCCGGTGCGGCCGGGAATGTTGTAGAGGACGACGGGCAGGTTGGCGGCGTCGGCGACGGCGAGGAAGTGCCGGCGCAGACCTTCCTGCCCCGGCTTGTTGTAGTAGGGGTTGACGCTCAGGCCGGCGTCGGCGCCGAGCGCGGCGGCGCGCTTCTGAAGTTCGACGGCGTGGTGGGTGCTGTTGCTGCCCGTTCCGGCAATGACGGCCAGGCCGAGCGGCCGGGCGCACTCGACGGTCGCGGCGACGAGGCGCTCCCACTCGGCGTCGCTGAGTGTGGGCGATTCGCCGGTCGTGCCGCAGGGGACGACGCCCGCGACGCCGCCCGCCGCCTGATACTCGATGTGCTGCCGCAGCCGGGCGAGGTCGATCTGCCCGTCGCGGCCGAAGGGAGTGATGATCGCGGTGTAGCAGCCTGCAAAGTTCATGGTGGCTCCGGGCGGGACCTTTTTCACCGCAGAGATCGCGGAGAGTGCGGTACTCTACCACCGAGTCGCAACGACGCAAAGAAGAGAAAACTCAGTCGGCTGCAAAAAGGCGCAGAAGGCTCAAATGTGCAAAAGGAAGGGACGTAGATGCAAGCGCGTCACGCGGGGCTCGCGGCGCCGTGTGATTCGTCGCTTCATCACTTTTGTGTCTTCTGAGCCTCATTTGCGGCCATTGCCTTCCTCAGCGGTCTCGGCGATCTCTGCGGTAACCCCCCTCATGACGACGCTTCGCCGATCAGCCGTTTCATCTCGCGGACTGCTTCGCGCAGGCCGTCGAAGACGGCCCGACTGATGATGCTGTGGCCGATGTGCAGTTCGGTCACGCCCGGCAGCGCAGCGATGGGACCGACGTTGCGGTAGTTGAGGCCGTGCCCCGCGTTGAACTGCATTCCGGCGTCGAGGATGAGCCGGCCGCCGGAGGCGATGCGATCCAGTTCGCGCGCGACGTCGGGGTGATCGAGACGGTGGTGAGTGTTGTGGGCAATGGCGTAAGGCCCGGTATGAATCTCGCAGACGGAAAAGCCGCAGGCGCGGGCGGCGTCGATCTGCCTGGCCTCGGCGTCGATGAAGGCGCTGGCGCGGATGGCGTGGTCGGCGAACTTCGCCACCACGTTGCGCAGGCGGGCGACCTGTCCGGCGACGTCGAGGCCGCCTTCGGTCGTAACTTCCTCGCGCCGCTCGGGCACGAGCATCGCCATGGCGGGCCGGATGCGGCAGGCAAAGTCGATGATGGAATCGACAGCGGCGAGTTCGAAGTTCAGCGGCCCCTGCACGACTTCCCTGAGGCGCTCGATGTCGCGGTCCTGCATGTGGCGGCGGTCTTCGCGCAGGTGAAAGGTGATGCCGTCGGCGCCGCCGAGTTCCGCCTGCACGGCGGCCCAGACCGGATCAGGCTCGGTGCCTCGACGTGCCTGGCGGAGAGTGGCGACGTGATCGATGTTGACGCAGAGGCGTGCCATCTGTACAACGGTATTCGATCGCGCGCGGCTCTCCAAGCGTGCAGCACGGGGTCGGCGTGGATTTTCGGGCGGCTGCTCCGGAGCGGGCTATCCTGATCCGGTGCACCGGCATAGCCGAACGCGGGGGAGCGGGGCACCAACGCCCGGGGTAGAGGGCGCTCCGCCGGGGGAAACCGAATCATGGCTGAAGAGTTTCGCCAGCGGCTCGATCGACTCCATCACGATATCGTGCAGCAGGGGCAGCGCGTCGAGGCCCTTGTCGAGCAGGCTTTCGAAGCCGTCTTTGACGCTGACCGCCGCAAGGCCCAGCACGTCGTCAATTCCGACGACCTTATCGACCGCGTGGACATCGAGATCGAGAAGACCGCGGTGGACCTGCTCGCACTGGGTGAGAAGAGCGCCCCCCAGCTGCGCATGGTTCTGACTATTGTGAAGGTGAACAACGAACTTGAGCGCATTGCCGACCTGGCCGCCGAAGTGGCCGAGCAGGTCGTGCTCGTCTCCGACTGCAAAGAGTGCTTCCCGCCGACGCTGCGCGTCACGGTCAACAGCGTGATCGGGATGATCCGCGATGCCAACGCCTCGATGCGCGACCTTGATTCAAGCCGCGCGCGTCAGGTGCTGGCGAGCGACGACCTGGTGGAGAAGTTCAGCCGTACGCTCTTGCGCGAAGTGCAGGAAGAACTGGCGCAGGGGGCGTGCACGGTCGACTTCGCCACGGCCTTCTGGACGATCGGCAACGCGATCGAGCGCATGGCCGACCACACGACCAACATTGCCGAGCAGGTGATCTACGTCGAGTCGGGACAGATCGTGCGCCACAGCAGCGGCGGCTGGTCCGAGCCGATGCCGGCGTAGAGGCGATGGCTGCAAGGGATTGGCCGCGAAGTGGCTCAAGAGGCGCAGTAGAGGACGCAAGGCAGAGTGCCGCCTCGCCGGCGTTTTGCCCTTGCTCTGCCATTCTGCGCCTCTTGTGCCTCCTTGAGGCCATTGCTTCGACTTGCCGGGCGCGGCCGGATCGCATTGAATGCCGCCGCGCCGCGTGATGGCTGGCGGCGGCAGGAAGCGAGTCGGATCGAACATGCACGACGTCAACGCGCTTGCCGCGCGGCTTCAATCGATCGGCCAGGAGCACCTCCTTCGCTTCTGGAGTGAACTGTCGCCAGCGCAGCAGCGCCTGCTCGCAGCGCAGATCGAAGCGATTGACTTCACGGCCCTGCCGTCGTGGATTGAACAGTATGTGCGCCGCCGGCCGGTCTTTGAGTTGCCCGAGCGCATCGAGCCGCCCGTGTGGTACCCGCGCGATCCGAACAGCCCGCGACGGCCCTACGACGCCGCGCGCTTTCGCGCCATCGGCGAGGATCTTGTGCGCGCGGGAAAGGTCGCGGCCTTCTGCGTCGCCGGCGGGCAGGGAACGCGCCTGGGCTGGGAGGGACCGAAGGGGACCTATCCCGCGACCCCCATCACCCGCAAGCCGCTCTTTCAGATCTTTGCCGAACAGTTGCTTACCGCGTCGCGCCGCTGGGAGCGGTCGATCCCTCTCTACGTAATGACCAGTCCGCTCAACCACCGGCCGACAGTCGAGTTCTTCGAGTCGCACCGTTTCTTCGGCCGCGATCGCGGGGATGTGATGTTCTTTCAGCAGGGAGTCATGCCGAGTTTCGAGCGCGAGTCGGGGCGCATCCTGCTGGCGGGCAAGGGTGAACTGGCGCTCAACCCTGACGGGCACGGCGGCTCGCTTCGCGCGCTGTACCGCAGCGGCGCCCTCGATGACATGACCCGCCGCGGCATCGAGCACATCAGTTACATCCAGGTGGACAACCCGCACGTGCGCATCATCGACCCGCTCTTCATCGGCCTGCACGCCGCGGCCGAGGACTCCTCCGGCGAGATGTCGAGCAAGATGCTTCCCAAGACCGGGCCCTTCGAGAAACTCGGAAACTTCTGCCGCGTGAAAGGCCGGACGACGATCATCGAGTATTCCGACCTGCCTGATTCGCTTGCCGGGCAGCGCGATGAGAAGGGCGACCTGCGCTTCGGCGCCGGCTCGCTGGCGATCCACTGCATCGGCGTCGGGTTTGTGCGTCGCCTCAACGAGTCTCCTTCCCGCGGCTCTGCGGGGGAGGGCGGGGGTGGGGGCGCCGCCCGCGGCTTCGCGCTGCCCTTCCACCGCGCCGACAAGAAAGTCGCGCACATCGACCTCGACACGGGCGAACTCATCGAGCCGAACGAACCCAACGCCGTCAAACTCGAATCGTTTGTTTTCGATGCTCTGCCGCTGTGCGCGTCGTCGATCATTCTCGAAACCGACCGCGTCGAGGAGTTTGCACCGATCAAGAATCTCAGCGGCGTGGATTCGGCAGAGTCGAGCCGGGCGCTTCAGATCGAGCGAGCGGCACGCTGGCTGGAAGCGGCGGGGGTCAGGGTGCCGCGCAATGCGCAGGGCCTCTGCACTGCCGTCATCGAGATCAGCCCCCTGACCGCCCTCGAAGCCCAAGACCTCCTCACCCGGCGCGACCTGCCCGCGTCAATCGCCGCCGGAGATGAGGTGCTTCTGTAACAGATTCCATGGCGGGCGAATAGAGCGGCCGGGCGGGGAGTCATGCAGTGTGTTCACCTTGCATGATTCTCACCCGCTCACCCGCTCGGCCGCTCGGCCGCTCACCGGCGCAGGTTGATCGTTGCGCCGTGTTGAATTGCTCACTCGATCCGCACGACGTTGGTCGTGACGCATGTCGGGCCGTCCACAGCCTGGAGGTAGCGGCCGCAAACTGCCGTTCCGACGTTTCGGGCCAGTTCAAACCGCCCGTTGCCGTCAGTGAGTGGCGTGGCGACGACCTGCAAGCCGCGGCTGCCCAGTCCAAGCACTGTACCGCGGCATGGGCCGCCGGGGATCGTGAAGGAACCCGTCTCGCCCGCGATGAGGATGCCGATGCGGCTCCTCGGCGTGCCGCCGGTGAAGGTCAGCCTCATTGTGCCGGGACACGCACCGGCAACTTGCAGGCGAGGCCGACCTGTCGCGGGCATGCCGCGAATCTGCCGCGCGGGCGTCGCGTTGCCGCGAAAGTTATGCGGGATCCACGTCGTCGTTCTCCAAAGCCCGTAATAGTTGTTCCCGTGCGCCTGCCAGCCGTCGCGCACATGCGGGCGATTGCCCTCAGGCGGATCGACATTCAGCTGCGACAGCGCCCAGAACCACCCGCCGTCGGCAATATCCAGAGGCTGGATGTCCACCCACCAGTCGCCGGCTTCGAGAACGATGTTGGCGGCTGAGATGTCAATCTCATAGCGGTAGGTCTCGTAGTTGGCGAAGACGCCCTTGAATTCGGTATTGAAGGAGTTGACCACGACGTCCGCATGCAGCGTGTTCGAAGGCTGGCCTCCCTCGTCCGCGTAGAACTGCACCCAGATGCCTTCGTCGGGAAAGTCGCCATTGAAGAAGGACTGGTAGTCGGCGAAGAGGGTGGTGATGTGATGGGCGCTGTCGAGGTGGAAGTCGTCGGCGAATTGGCTGTCGATCGTGCCCAGCGAGGGAAAGGCCCTCGCCCCGCCGATGGCGTTGCCCACACCCGCGTCGGCGGTGGGGCGGTCGGTAATCCACAGCGTGTCGCAGAGGATCTCGCCCTGGGGCGACTGACGCTGATCCGGCGTGAGCAGTGGCGCGGGCGTGCTCGACCGGGCGTCAAAGACGACGGTGCCTGGCTGTTGTGCCGCGAGCGGTCCTGCAGCCAGCAGGATGGCTACGGAGATCGGGGCTGTAAGACGGATGTTCGACATGGCTGGCTCCCTTCCAGAGTGATGAATCTGCGTCTCCCTGCTCACTGGACACCACCCTCCGGAACCATCCAGAGCACAATTGTTGCACTGGGGAACTGTGAGGACCCTTTCGGACAGGCCCTTCCATTTGTGGTCCCGAGGGTGATCCCATCGTATTGGGCGACAGTCTGACCACTCGGGGCTCCCTCGTCAACCCCCGATCCGCGGGATTTCTTTCGTGAATCCGGGAAACCGGCCGTAGAATCTCCCGATGGCGGATCACGGGCCGATTCGGGGACCAGGCGCCGAACGAGGCGGGGCGAACCAGCAGTCGCCTCACCCGGCACGGTGCATTCTGCTCGTGCCTCCGGGCCGGGAGACTCCCGCGGCGCTGGTCAGCTCATTGACGCGGCGAGGCGTGGATGTACACATCGAGCACGATCCGATCCTCGCGCTTGCTGAACTCGGACGGTGCGTGATCGAGCAGCGGCGCCGCGCGGAGCAGGTGCCTGCCGGCTTTCATCGTCGCGGTGCGGTCGAGATTGCGGGGATGTCGCGCACCGGACTGATCCTGCTTCTCGTTGAGCCGGGCGATTTCATCGATTCCGACCTGCTCGTCGAGTGCGCGGCGCGTTCCATGCCTGCCGCGACCATCGCGGTGTACGACGCCAAGGCGCCGTTGACCCTGCGCATCGTCTCGCGAAGCCCGTCAATCGATGCAGCGTTCCCGCCGCGCGGCAACGGAGCCGTGGATCGACGGGAAGGGGGGGGGGCAGACGAGAACGGCCGGCCGGCCCCCGATATCGTCGTCCGCCGCGCACGGCCTGCGCTGCGGCTCGCCGGAGTCGACGCGGTCCATCGGGAGGACGACGACGCAACCCGTGCCTCTGTCCCAACTCACCACTCCGAACCCTCCGTACAGGGCAGCGATGAGCGCGACGACGCGGCTGTGGAGTCGCTCATCACGGCTGAAGAACTCGCCATGCTCCTCGGCGACGCCGATGAGATCGATGCGCCGCCTGGCACCGGAGGCGGACGATGACGCGCGTGCGCACACCCGCAGATAGGCGATCTTCGCGCGGCCGGCTCATCGTGCTCGGCAACGATGCGGTCATCGAGTCGGTGGCGCGTGCGACCCATCGACCAACCACCCTGGCGCGCCACATGTACGACGTCATCGGCGAACTGGCGCAGGCCGGGCTGCTCGATGCTCCCAAGGCCGTCCTCGCCTCGCTCGAAGCGCTCGGCGATCGGTCCGGCCCGTTTACGGAGGCGGTGCGGCGTCTGGATCCGGCCGTGGAACTCATTGCCCTCGCCCACGGCGAGCCGGCGCCGATCCATGAGATGGATGGATTCGACGCCGTTCTTCCCTTGCCTCTCAGCGCCGAGGCGCTCGAAGATGCGATTGACGGCCGGCTCGCTGGGAGCGTGCTCGCGCGCGGCGTGGAGTGCGGCGAAGCGCTCGCGCCAGGCGTGCCGTCGCCGCAGTCTTCCGCCCGTCCTGATCCGGGGCTGCGAGAAGCCGCACGTTCCTCCGACGGCTCTCTGGGAGACGTCGATCTCGTCGAAGCGGTGCTCCGCAATCCCGACGATGTCGCGCCGCTGGCCCTGCGCCTCATCGAACAGGAGACCGGCTGGAAGGGGTTGCGCATCGACGCAGGCGCGTCGTTGACCGCTCCCTGCGTGGAAATCATTGCCGGCCAGGCCTCTGGAGCCGGTTTCGACCGATTCGGGTATCTCATCGGCGGGGAAACCGAGGCCGCGAGTCGTGGAGACTCAACCCCGGCCGCGGCTCAACTGCATCCCTGGGCACAGTGGCTGGCGCACTGGCTCCGTCTTGCTCGCACGGTCGCGGACCTGCGCCTTCAGGCGATGACGGATGAACTCACCGGCGCCTACAACCGCCGCTTCTTTGATGAATACCTGTCGCGCGCCATCGATGAGGCCCGCGCCAGGAGGCAGTGCGTCAGCCTGCTGCTTTTCGACATCGACGACTTCAAGGTGTACAACGACCGCTACGGCCATGGGGCCGGGGACGAGATACTCGTCGAAACGGTGAAACTCCTTCGCAGCGTGATCAGGCCCAATGACCGCGTGTGCCGCATCGGCGGCGACGAGTTCGTCGTGATCTTCCACGATCCGCAGGGGCAGCGCGAGCGCGGGAGCAGCCACCCGGACGACATACAGAAGATCGCCCGGCGCTTCCAGCAGCAGATCTGCCGCCACTGCTTCCCGAAACTCTCGGCCGAGGCGCCGGGGACGCTGACGATCTCGGGCGGACTGGCGACCTACCCGTGGGATGGGATGGATGTGGCCTCGCTTCTCGAACAGGCTGACCGCAACGCGCTCCTCTCGAAGCGCGCGGGCAAGAACGCGATCACCTTCGGTCCCGGGGCCACGGATATCTGCAACGCACAGGAACCGCCCAATCGGCCGGCCGGCGAGTCCTGACCCTGCCGCGGGGGCGGTCCATTCTCAGGTGCGCACCGTGCTTCCGGTCGATGCCGTACCGCGCCGTGCATCGCCGGCAGTGCCTATCGGTAGGGGCCCGCGGCCGATGAGGGTCGATTCCGACCGCGGCGTCAGTCTCGGGTTGATTCCCGAGCCGGCCGTCGATCACCGCTGTGAGGCGTAGAGTAATGGGCTGTCGGGCCGCGGCGAAACCTCGGCCGCCCAATGCCCAAGGAGCCTGCTGAATGCCGCAACGTTGCGTACAGGTTACTGCCGCCCCCCCCGCGGGCGCAGCCGCACGAACCGTCGGGCCCTCAGCCGGTGCTGCACGTATGAATGGAGCGCGTCCGGCTGCGGCCGCAAATGCGAGCGAGGCCTTCACAGACGAGACGCTCGGCCGGATGTCCGAACTCGCGAGGATGTTCCTCGAGATCGAGCGGCGCGAGCCCGTGGCTGCGCACCTGTTGCCGGAGGACCTGGCAGCCTCGCTCGATCTTGGGTTGGGCGAGCACGGCCTGCCTCTTGATCGTGTCTTCGCCCTGCTCGGCGAAGTGATGGCGATGACGCCGCGCACCTGCTCGCCCGCATTCTTCAACCAGTTGTACGCAGGGCGTGACGCCGTTCCGACCGCGGCCGAGATGCTCACGGCGCTGATGAACACGTCGATGTACACCTACCGCGTCGCCGGCCCACACGCGCTCATCGAGCACGAACTTATGCGGCACATGGCGAGCAAGGTCGGATACGCCGAGGGTGAGGGCATCATCTGCCCCGGCGGCTCCATCGCCAACCTCTGCGCCATGATCATTGCGCGCAACGAAGCCCGGCCGGGCATTCAGGACGAGGGCCACGACGGCCGGCCCATGGTTGCCTATGCCTCCGAGGAAGCGCATTACTCGCTCAACAAGGCTGCGGCGATGACGGGCATCGGCCGCCGAAACCTGCGCGGCATCGAGACGGACTCGCACGGCCGCATGATCCCCGACGCCCTCCGCCGGGCGATCATCGCCGACCGGGACCGCGGCGCGCAGCCGTTCACGGTGATCGCGACTGCCGGCACGACGGTGCTCGGCGCATTCGATCCGATCGATGACCTCGCGTCGGTCGCCGAGGAATTCGGGTTGTGGTTTCACGTTGATGGGGCGTTGGGCGGGTCGTTCCTTCTTTCAGAGCGTCTGCGGCCTCTGCTCCACGGCTCTGAGCGATCCGACTCCTTCAACTGGAACCCGCACAAGTTGATGGGTGTGCCGCTGAGTTGCTCCCCGCTGCTGACCCGCCGGCAGGGCCTTCTCAAGAAGCACTTCAGAGAACCGGCAGACTATCTCTTCCAATCCGACCCCGAGCGGTTCGATCACGGCACGATGTCGATCCAGTGCGGGCGTCGAAACGATGCGCTGAAACTCTGGGCCGCGTGGAAGCGACACGGCGACGCGGGGTACGCGGCCCGCGTCGAGCGCCTCTGCGACCTCGTGCAGTACGCCGCCCAACGCGTGCGCTCCGACCCCCAACTGATCCTCACCGCCGAGCCGGAATCGGTGTGCCTGTGCTTCGAAGTCGCCGGCGCCCGCAGCGAGGAGATCTGCGAGCGCCTCCTGCTTGAGCAGCGCGCGATGGTCGGCCACGCCGTTGTGCGCGGCCGCAAGGTCATTCGCCTGGCGTGCGCCAATCCAGAGGTGACCGAAGCGGACCTCGACCGCTTCTTCGACCATATCCGCGCCATCGCGTGACACGCCCACGATGAGGCTCGGCGAATCGTGGGATGCGTCAGAACCCACGTCCCCGTGCTCCCTCGCCCACACTGATATGATCCGTCCATGCGGATCGCGCTGGCGCAGATTAACCCGACGGTCGGCGACATCGAGGGCAACGCGCACATCATCACGCAGATTCTCGACGAGGCCCGCCGGGCCGGGGTGGAGATCGTCGCCTTTCCGGAACTCGCAATCCTCGGCTATCCGCCCAAGGACCTGCTGCTCAAGAAGGGGCTGGTGAAGCGCTGCGAGCATGCGGTGCGAGACATCGCTGCGGCCTGCACCGACATCGCCGCGATCATCGGCTCGCCGCGCGCCCACGCGGACGCGACCGGCCGCGGCCTGCACAACAGCGCGGCCCTGTGCCGCGCCGGGCGCATCGAACTCTGGTACGACAAGCGCCTCCTGCCCACCTACGACGTCTTCGACGAGTCTCGCTACTTCGACCCGGGCCGGCAGGCGTGCGTCTTCGAGCATCGCGGCAGGCTCATCGGCCTGACCATCTGCGAAGACCTGTGGAACGACGACGGGATGTTCGACCGCCGCCTCTATGCCGACGACATCGTCTCCGACCTGCTCGGCTGCGGGGTGGAGGCGCTTGTGAACATCTCCGCTTCGCCCTTTGTCGTGGGCAAGCCGGAGTTCCGCCGTCAACTCTTCGGCCGCGTCGCCAGCCGCATCCGCGGTCCCGTCGCCACGGTCAACCAGTCGGGCGGCAACGACGATCTCGTCTTCGACGGGTGCTCAATGGTTCTCGGCTCCGACGGCGGGCTGATCGCCGCCGCCCGCGGCTTCACGGACGAACTGCTCATCGTTGATCTCCCAACCGATCAGCGCATCGCGGCGAAGCACGACGATCTCGCGGACCTCTTCGACGCCCTGGTGCTCGGCGTGCGCGACTATGTGCGCAAGTGCGGCTTTCGCAGCACGATCGTGGCGCTCAGCGGCGGGATCGACTCGGCCGTCGTCGCCGCCATCGCTCGCGCCGCGCTGGGGCCGCAGGCCGTGCGCGGGCTGGGCATGCCCAGCCGCTACTCATCGCCGGGCTCAATCGATGACGCTCGCGACCTGGCGCAGCGCCTGGGCATCCGCTTCGATCTTCTGCCCATCGAGCCGGCGCATGAGGCAATGCTTCAACTCGTCAAGCCCCTCTTCGACGAAACAGGCCGGCCGCCCGGCGTTGCCGAGGAGAACATCCAGGCGCGCCTGCGCGGCAACATCGTCATGTCCCTCTCCAACAAGACCGGCGACCTCCTCCTCACCACCGGCAACAAGAGCGAACTCGCGGTCGGCTACTGCACGCTCTACGGCGACATGGCCGGCGGACTGGCCGTCATCTCCGACGTGCCCAAGACCACCGTCTACCGGCTCGCGCGATGGATGAACGAACATCCGCAGCGCGTCGGCGTCGATCGCCCGCCCATCCCCGACAACTCGATCGTCAAGCCCCCCAGCGCCGAGTTGCGCCCGAACCAGACTGACCAGGACACGTTGCCTCCCTACGAGATTCTCGATGAGATCATCCTGCGCTACGTCGAGCGGTGCGAGGATGTCGGGGACATCATCGAGGCGACGCACTTTGATGCTGATCTCGTGCGGCGGACTTGCCGCATGATCGACCGCAACGAATACAAGCGCCGGCAGATGCCCGTGGGCCTGAAGGTGACGGGCCGCGCCTTCGGCAGCGGCTGGCGCATGCCCATCGCAGCCAAAGGCGTGTGACGGAAGCAACCCATACTTGCGGCGCCGACGGTGTGCCGGGAGTTGAATGCGGATCGCGCCGCTCATGGTCGCGCTGCCGGCACGAAGCCTTCACCGATGACGTACATCTCAGTCGATTCGTTGCGCGAAGCCTTGGGCTTGAAGCCCTTGACCTTGTCAAAGCGGGCTTTGCACTCCTGGAGCAGCGCGGGGTATTCGGCTCCTTCGAACACCTTGACGATGAATGACCCGCCGGCGCGGAGCACCTCGCCGGCCAGTTCGAGCGCCCGCCGCGCAAGGTGGATCGACTGGTAGTGATCGGTGTGATGATGCCCGCTCGTCGAGGCCATCATGTCCGACATGACGAGGTCGAAGTGCCGCTGGTTCGTGAGATCGAGCAGTTCGGCCGCAGTCACCTTGAACACGTCGCACTCGCGCGTGATCAGCGCTTCATCGCAGAAGCGCAGCGGCCTGCGGACGCTCTTGAGATCGAGACCGAGGACCAGGCCGCCCTTACCCGCCGGACCGATGTGCTGGCAGGCGATCTGGAGCCACGCCCCCGGCGCGCAGCCGAGGTCGAGGACGTAGTCGCCGGGCTTTATCAGCCGCTTCTTCTCAAGAATCTCCCTGAGTTTGAAGGCCGAGCGCGCGACGTAGCCGAGGCGTTTCGCCTCCCGGAAGTAGTGATCCTGAATCTCGCGCGTCGCCGCCACGGGCAAGTGTATGCGCGGCGGAGGCCCACCCTGCCCGCTTCAGTGCGTGCGCCACTCCTCCGGCACGTCGCCGTGCTCGGCGCGGATGCGAGAGCGGATGCCGCCGCGTCCCTTCCAGTCTGTGATGACCTGCAGCCAGGCGGGCTGCATGAGCGCGACGAGATCATCACGGATGCGATTCGTCACCGCTTCATAGAAAATGCCCTCGTTGCGGAAGGACTGGTAGTAGAGTTTGAGGCTCTTGAGTTCGACACACACGCCCCCGGCAGAAGGCACATAGCGCAGGGTGATCACGCCGAAGTCCGGGTGCCCCGTCTTCGGGCACAGGCTCGTGAACTCCTCGGCAACGTGCTCGATGACAAATGGCGAGTCAGCGGGAGTCGGGAAGACTTCGAGCAGCGCGCGGTCGGGCATGAGAAAGCCTAGGCGCAACAGGGGTTCACATGGGCCGGGTTCCGTAGGCTCTTATGGACGCGAATGTGGCCCGGCCCGATCGCGTTGGTCTGCCGCGTCGTCGGATCGCCCCCGCTGCTCATGGAGTTGCGCCAGCCTGACATGCGCCGCCTCCACCCGCTGCCGCGTCCGCGCATCAACAGCGTCACCGTGCGACTCGACGATCCGGTCGAGTGCGGCAAGCGTCTCGCTGGCGTCTTCAAGCCGGCCGGCCACGATGAGCAGCGACGCCAGGCGCAGCCGCGGTTCGACGTCACGGGGCATGGCGTCGATGAGTCGGCGCAGGTGCGGCTCGGCTTCGAGCGGCGCCTCGCTCCACTCATGCGCGCCGGCCAGGCGCTGGGTGAGCAGCGTCGAGCGCACCAGGCCGAATCGATCGCAAAGGTCGAGGTGGCGGATGACCAAAGCGGCCGCGGCTGTGGTTGACGCAGCATCGTGGCGCGTCGTCGCCGCCCGCAACTCCTCGAACGCCGCCTGACCGCGCCACTCGTGCCAGCGGATGACGGCGCTGTGCGACATGAACGCGAGCGTCGCCGCGACAATTAAGGCGAACAGCCGCCCGCAGCCCGTGAGCCGCCCGCGACATCGCAGCGCGACGCGACCGAGATCAACTCGCGGCCGCCGCACCAGCCGCCGCGAGATCACCGCCATCCACGACAGGACAGCCGCACAGCCGAGCGCAAGCAGAAACGGCACTGCATCGTACAGTCCGCGCAGGATGAGCAGGCTGGCGACGAACACAACGGCGATCAGCAGTTCCTCGCCGATCGATGCGTCCCAGCGCCGCGGCCGACGACCCCTCTTCCGCCACGACTGAAAGAGCGCCGGCGTCGCCAAGCCCCAGCGCAGCGACTCGTGCGGGCACGCGGCCACGCAATCCAGATCCTTGAGGCAGTCGGGGCTGACCACTTTACTGTGGATGCGGATCTCCTCATGTACGAGGATGTTGGATTTGCACGCGGCGGTGCAGACGCCGCATCCATCACACGCCGCACCGACGTGGATGATGCGCCCCGGCGCCAGGCGGTCGGCGAGTGCGAAGGCGGCGCCATAAGGGCAGACATAGCGGCAGAACGACCGCGAACCGAGGAAGTAGATGATGAGACAGCCGCAGACGGCGAAGGTAAGCAGCGCAATGAACGGCCCGGGCAGGTTGCGCACGAAGTCGGTGGTGAGGAACGAGCCCCACGGGTCATCGGCCGACATGATGCGCCATGCGGGCGCGGGCCGGCCTTCGACGAGGCGCGCAATCTGAGGCCAGACAAACATGTAGATCAGCGCCGCGGGCGGCACGAGCAGCAGAAGACGCGAGCGGATCGGCCTGGGGCGAATCCCGAACCGGCCGAGCAGCCAGGCGCAGAAGTCTTCCAGCGCGAGGATGTGGCAACCCCAGGAGCAGAAGAAGCGGCCGAAGAAGAGCACCGACAGCATCGCCACGGCCATGAACACGAACCCTGCCGTGACGATACCCGCTTCGAAGGTGTACATGACCTCATTGAGTTCGAGCGGCGCCAGTGTCGTGCCGACGAAGCGCCAGTGGACGAAGTGCGCAGCCATCAGGAAGTAGACGGTAATCAATGCCCCGGCCCGCCAGCGGCCGTATTGCGGCCGGGCGCGCGGCGGCTCTTGAGCATCGCGGAGCGGCGCGGCTGCGCCTTGACGAACAGTCCCGTGATTGCCTTGGGATGGGGCAGAGATGGTCGACACAGCGCGGCCTCACGACAGTCGCTCGGGTCCGCCAGTAGAACCGGATATGATACTCCGTTTATTCCCCGACGCGCGATGGCCGCGCGGGCACGCCGAGTGCATCAGTGAGCAACCGGAGAATGAACAGAGCGGACTCGCGTTCGGACAGGTCATGCACGAGCCGGCAGCGGCCTGCTTCGGCGCTGCACGCGACGACGTCATATCGGCGCACGCGCCGCGATCCGAACTTGCCCCTGCGCTTCAGGATGGTGCGGCTGTGGCAGTCGAGCGAACCGATCATGTTCCGCTGCATCTCGACCGGTTGCGAGACGCCCGGCAGCCCGCGCGTTGTGGCTGAGACAGAAACCGGTCCGACGACCAGCACATGACGCCACAATCTCTCTCACGAGAGCCGCCAGCAGAAGAGCAACGATCATGCCCCAGACCGCAGCGGCGCCGCCAGAAGCGCCTGTATGCAAGAGAACATAGAGGCCAAGCGCAAGCCCGACGCCGAGGGCAACAGCGTAACCCATGATCGACCTGAGCGGCTTGCGGCACGTGATTCGCATTCCCTCACCATCCTGTTCCACCCTAACCCAGCCCGGCCCGGGGCCGATCGCATCGCGCCATTCTGAGTACACTTCAGACCGCTCATCGTCCTCGACTGCGCCGTGTTCGTCATCTCGCTCGAGCACGCGTTCGACGATGAACTCAACGCGCTGCGCTTCGTCCTCGGACCGGCAGCCGCGGACGACGGCGATCCACCGTCCGTCGCGCAGCCTCGCCTGCACGTCGAAAGGCCCGCCGACGCGTGGAAGGAACGTCTTCGCCAAGGGCGCCCGCTGCACATATAACTGTTCGATGGCCGCGCCCGTGATGAGGCGCCGCCGCGTCCACGGCGCCGGCCCGCTCTCGATCACCACATCGCTGGCAATCACCCGCACCCGAACGGCGTTCCAGATGCTCGCCGCTGCGAGAAGGCCCGCCGCAGTCGTCACGATCACCATGCCCGGTGCCGTCACAGCCATCGGCGCGTTCCAGCCGTCTGAGGCGAACACCGCAATGAGGAGGACTGTCACAACCAGCAGCAACGTTGCAGCCGCGACGAGCGCCCACTGGGATAGCCGCGTGTAACAGCGGATGACGGCGGTCTCGGGCTCAGCCTCTGCCCCCGTCAATCCCGCGCCCTCGCGCGCCAGCGGCGGATCAGGTCGGCAGGGGTATGCCTTCTGAAGTCCTTGAACTCGCCCGCGTCGAAGTACGCCCCGCCGCACGTGCTGCACTGCTCGAACCAGATGTGCGGCTGAGCGTGATCGACCAGGCGCACCATCCGCGCCCTGCACCGCGGGCAGGTGATGTCGCCCTGCGCGTTGTGCGACCGGCCGCTTGCCGGGTCGCCCGCGTCGATCACTCCGCTGCCGCGCCGCGACTTGAGCGCCTCATGTTCGAGCATGTCGAACCACAGCCCGCCGCAGGACGTGCAGCGATCGACCTCGATCTCCTCGAAGTTGACGCTCTCCATGCGGGCGTTGCACTTGGGGCAGTTCATCGTCGATTCCTCCGCTCGTCGGCGGCGCGCGGAATGGCGTTGTCATGCCTGGCCGGCGCCATCGTTCTTTGAAGGATGTGAGTCAGCGTACATCGAGCGATCTGTTCCCTCGCGCCCCTTGCCGAGGACGCTGGGCAGTTCGACTCCCGCCTGCTTGGCCAGTTCGTGCATGGCAGGAAGCGAGCCGATGAGGCTCGAAAGAAAGTCCGCGGTCGAGCCGCCGTGCCCGTTGCCGTTTCGGCCGCTGTCCCAGACGGTGATCTTGTCGATCTTGAGGTTCTGGATCGCCTTGACCTGCTCTGCGACGATGGTGGGCAACTGCTCGATCATGAGCAAGGTCGGTGCGACCTGCGGGCTTTCCGCGCAGGCGGCGACGAGTTTGCGGTAGCCCTCGGCCTTGGCTTCGAGCACCTTCTGAATGCCCTCGGCCTCGGCGATGTACCTGGCGAGGATGGCGTCGGCGTTGCCGCGCGCCTCGCGCCGCAACTTCTCCGCCTCGGCCTCGGCCGCGATCTCGATGCGCTTCTTCTCGATCTCCTGCGGCGCCAGTTGCTCCTTGCCGAGGCGGGCGAGTTCCTGTTCGCGCTCGGCGATCAACACGGCTTCGAGGGCCTTGGCCGCCGCGACTTCGGCACGCCGCTTGGCCTCGGCGCGAATCTCCGCGAGTTTGGCGTTCGCCTCGGCGATCTTCGCGTTCGCCTCGTTCTCGCCGCTGACCGCCATCGATTCCGCGTCGGCGACGCGAATGCGCTGCTCCTGCTCGGCCTGCTTGCGGGCGGCGACGGTTTCGGCCTGGCGCTGCGCGGCGGCGATCTCCTGGTCGCGCTTGGACTCGACTTCGCCCGTGACGGACTCGGCCTCGAGTTTGGCGAGCGTGACGCGCTGGCGACGCTCGGCCTCCTTCTTGCCTTCCGCGGCGGACGCGCTCTCGCGGGCGACGTTGACCATCTTTTCGCGCACGGCGATGGCCTCGCCGGTGGCGCCCTCGCGCTCCTGCTGCGCGACCTCGACCTTGGCGCGGTTGACCGCCTCGGCCGCGGCCCGCTTGCCGATCGCCTCGATGTAGCCGCTCTCGTCCGTGATGTCGCGGATGTTGACGTTGATGAGTTCGAGGCCGATCTTGTTGATCTCCTGCTCAACGTTTTCGTTGATCAGGGCCATGAACTTCTCGCGGTCCTTGTTGATCTCCTCGATCGAGAGCGTGGCGATGACGAGGCGCAACTGGCCGAGGATGATGTCCTGCGCCTGGTCGCGGATCTTGCGCTCGTCGAGCATGAGCAGGCGCTCGGCCGCGTTGTTCATGAGGACGGGGTCGGTCGAGATGCCGACGGTGAACGTCGCCGGCACGTTGACGCGGATGTTGTTGTACGACAGCGCGCCTTCGAGGGGAATCTCGATGACGAGCGGCTCGAGCGAGAGGTAGGCGTAGTCCTGGATGAGGGGCCAGACGAAGGTGCCGCCGCCGTGAAGGCACTTGGCCGCCTTGTTCGTGCCCACCTTGCCGTACACCACCAGCACCCGGTTGCTCGGGCAGCGGCGGTAGCGCGAGGCGAGGAAGGCCGCGAAGAAGATGATCAGCAGCACCGCCGCCGCCGGCAGGCCGATGAGAAACAGGATGTTCGTATCAGCCAGGATCAGCATTGCGTCCGCAGTCATCACAGCCCCTTTGCCTTTCTCACATCGTTACGTTCAGAGTTCAGACCCGGCGTCCGGTTCCGCCGCGCTCACGCCTCCTCCGGCGCGACCGTCACGGTGTTGTCGCGATTGACCACCACCACGCGCACGCGCGTGTGGCGAGGGAGCTCGTCTCCGGCGCTGACGGCGTTGAAGATGCGCGAGCGGTTGTTGACGATAAGGCGGACCTTGCCCCGGCCGGCTCCGCGCGCCGGCACGCCGGTGTAGACCGATCCGGCGCAGCCGACGGCCGCGTCGATCGGAATGTTGCCGCTCGCGTGCAGCAGACGGATCGACTTGAGCAGCATCGTGAGCAGCCAGACGATGAGCACCCCGCCCGCGATTGCGGCGAAGAAACTCATGGTGATCGGCCATTCGAGGCCGCGATACGCCCCCAGCCCGCCCCAGCCGAAGCCCATCACGAAGCCTGCGATGGTCTGGAGCGAGAGGACCTTGAAAGCCTGCGTCGAGTCGCTGCCGTGGTGGTCGTGCGTGCCGGCGCCCTCGCCGTGATCCAGGCCGCCGCCGTGGTCCAGGCCGCCGTCGTCCATCGCCCCCTCGCCGAAGTCTTCTCCCATCCCCGCGCCGATGAGCATCATCACCAGGCGAGCGATGAAGAAGAAGGACCCGGCCACCGCGGGGACCGTGAAGATCGCGGCATAATCCGATGCGAGACTGTCGAGCATGGTGCACCTCCCTGCCTTGACCGGCCCGGAACCCGATCCAGGACTGTATCATTATGCCCTCTTGTTCCGCCCCGGACCTGTCTCCGTGCAGGGGAATCGGGACGGGTCAGGCGGCGATGCCAGGCGGCGCAAGCATTGGCCAAGGCCCTGCGCCGCGGCGGATTCCCCGGCCGATCATTGACCTGCGCCGGTGCGTAGACGATAATTGAACACGAGTTCACGTTGCCGGAGAGGTGGCCGAGCGGCTGAAGGCAACGGTTTGCTAAACCGTCGTACGGGTTATTACCTGTACCGCGGGTTCGAATCCCGCCCTCTCCGCTTTTTTTCTGCGCCGAAAATGCGCGGGCGCGCTGGCACCAGCCCAGGACGCGCGGCGCCGGCGTTCCGGATCATGCGATGAATCGTCGCCTCGGTCTGTCCATTGTGGTTTCGCTCCTGCTCATGGCCGGGCTGCTTTGCATGGGGCTGTCCTTCGTGATGCTCGATCGCGGCTGGCTGGCGCGGCCGCCTGTGCTGGGCGTCCGCCACCCCATCGCCTTCGCCGTCGGCGCTTCCGGGGCGCTGCTCTGTCTCGCCGCGGTGCTCTGGCGGCGGTGGGTCGAGACGCGCGGACGGCAAGGATAACCCGGATGCGGGCGAGCCGGCTCAGAACGGGAAGCCATGCGGATTGCCCGTTTTTCTCTTGTACCCTGCGCGATCATCGGGTATACCCAGACGTCGCTGTTGAGATTTGGGAGGGGAGCCCCATGAGCCGGCCCGATGTGCCCGTCGTCATCACGGTGCCCCGCACCACGGGAAGTTCGACTTCCATCGGCGGCGATGCCACGGAGATCATCCTCCGAGCGCGATCGTCCAACGTGCAGGCGATCAGCCTCAACGTGACGACCTCGGGCGAGTCCGATCCCACCGGCGGTGGCGCGAATGACATGCTTCTGTTTCCCGGCGCGTCGGTCTACGGGATCATGGTCTCCTCGACAGCCAACGCCAACGTGCGCGTTCTGGAGGCGGGCG